>CAZAKU010000337.1:0-14080 GCA_964485765.1 uncultured Lentisphaerales bacterium | reverse complement strand
ACCTTGAGGAGCTGATCAGCGCTCTGGGCCGCAGTAGGGACAGCAAGACGATTGCCCGTATGCAAACCCCTTACTACCGGGTTGCTGTATGTTACTTCTTTATTGGTGAATTCGGTACAGCCGTCGAGAAATTCGATCGTTACCTGAAGAAATATCCCAACGGTGCCAAGAGGCTTAATGCCGTTGTGTACCGTGCCGATGCTATTCGTTTCTCCGGCAAAGCAGATAAGGCTATTGCCGCGTATCGCGATGCCCTGCGCAGGTATACATTCGGATTTGATATCAGGACTGATATTTACATAGGTATATCCCGCTGCTACCTGTCGCAGGGAAATTGGGAGGACGCGGTTGAGCCTCTGATTATGGCTTACAAGTCTTCGCCTGATATGCTGCGGGCCAACTGGGCCGCAACCATGTTAACCACCGCCTACCTGAAAAACGTCGACATAGAGAAGGTATATCCGCTGGTGCCGTTCCTTCTGCACCGTGATTCACTGGCATCACGTTCGGTTGCCTTCAATATCGCGGCCTTGGAAGCAGGTGATCAGCTGTTTGGCGACGAACGTTATCGTGAGGCCCTCTGGATTCACCGCCTGGTTTACCCCCACGACGAGGTGTTGATGAGTGCCGAGGCGTATCTTGAACGCCTGCGTAAACGTGCCGAGCGACTTATGCGCCGTCCTGAGGACCCGCGCAAACTGATGCGTCTGCAGGAGAGCATCGGGGAGCTTGAGGCTGAGCTTAAGGCCATGGAGGAGGTGGAGAATTACGATGTCGAACTCTATTTCCGTATAGCTCGCGGCTATATGGAGATGATGCGCTATCGCGAGGCCCGTGAAATGTTTCTCTATCTGCACGACATTTGCGACAAAGAGCTCTCAGAAGAGGCGCTCTTCTTTGCCTTTGTCTGTTCAACATATATACTGCCGTGGGAGCAGGCATACCAGATCGGTGAGCAGTATATGGATGAATTCCCGGCTGGGGAGTATTTCGATACCCTTACCCTTACCATGGGGCAGATGTATGCCAAAGAGAAGAACTGGCCGAAGGTTATCTCTCATTTTGAGGAATCGCTCCTGATCCATCCTGAGCATCTATCGGCGGCGCAATGCCGTTTTCTGCTCGGGTACGCCGCCTTTATGGAGGAGCAGTTCGAGAAGGCTATTACAAACTTCATGATTATTCGTAAGGAGTTTTTCGAGAGCGAGCTGATGCCAGCCGTAACTTACTGGACAGCAATGGCTTATCTTTTCCAGAGCAACTACGAATCGGCAGCTGCAGATTTTGATATTCTACTGAATGACTTCCCGGAGTGCATGTATATTGAGGATGGCGCCTTCCGGCGTGCGGTCTGTGCTTACGGTCTCGAGGAGTATGAGGAGGCGGAGACGCGCCTGGAATCTTTTGTTTCCAACTATACAGAGAGCAGGCTTGTAGCCGAGGCCACGATGATGCGGGGTGATGTGGCCGGTGTGATCGGTGCTCCTGACGAAGCGGTAAGCTTCTTTAAGGAGGCAATGTCGGCTGATCCCGAACTGCTGAATGTTGAACTTTATAACCACTGTGCTTTTAAAACAGGTGAAATATTAACCGACGGCGGCGACTTTGAAGAGATGCGTGAACATTTCATGCAGTATGTCGACAGGAACCGTGAAGGCTCGAACATTCCGCAGGCGCTGCATTATGTAGGCAAGGCAATGTGGAATCTGGGTGAGCAGTCGGGGGCAATGACATACCTACTTGCGAAAGCGGTTGAATACGGCAGGGATCGCAACGAGATAGGGGTGGACCTAATCCTCGAGAACTGGTTGGACTGTGTTCGTAAGTGCGATCCTGCAAAGGCAGAAATAGCCTGGCTTCAGATGAAAGCTCAGCTGCGTATCGCGGAATCGACAAAGCTCCTTCCTCTTGAGTTACGCCTGATGCGTGCATCGCTTTATGAGCCCGGTTTGAATGCAGCGGAGAAGGCGAAAATATTAACGAAGCTTCTTGATGAGGATAATATAGAACAGGCCAGCCCGGCGGTACTGCAGGAGATGCTCGATACAGCCTATCAGCGGCAGAAAGCCGCTACGGAGCGGGGGCAGGATTCTCTGGCCGCAATTCAGCGTACATTAATGAGCCGTGTTGCTGCCGAGATGATTGATGTATTTACTGAGTCTGATTATGCCCTTGATGCACGTATGGTGCTGGCAAGGGATGCGATTGATGCCTCTATAGTCGAGACTGACCGTGAAAAACAGAAAGTTTTTTCTGAAGAGGCTATACGTCATCTCGGTGTGATTCGCACCGTTTATGCTCAGAAGCCTCAGGCTGCTGAAGCGCTGCTGCTGCTGGGTGAACTATATATGGAGCAACGTGATTTCAAAGAAGCGGAGCAGTGCTACAAGGATGTTCTGGGTTATAAAGAGTGGAAACAGCACTGGGCGCAGGCGCTCTTCGGGTGCGGGCAACTTGAGGAGACGCGCAAACAGTGGATCAAGGCATGCGCTTATTATGAGCGGATCTACCTTATGTACGGTTATTATCGCTCGTGGGCTGCAAAGGCTTATCTGCGCCGTGCCTACTGCTTAAAACGCGCTTATATGAAGGAGAAGGCTGTTGAAACGCTTAAGGCGATGCTGGACTCCGGTGAATTTACAGGGATGCCTGAGTTGGCAGAGGCCCGAAAGATGTATGCGGATATGGGAGGCAAGGAGACACCATGAGGTATTTGCGTAATATGTTGTGGGTTGCCGGGGTGATTGCGGTGGTGACCGCGGTTGTTACACCGGCCGGTGCGCGGGGGACGGAGTCTATAACTTCCGCCAGAATCAGTGCAGGCGGCCTTACCCGTGTTAAAACCCCCGTGCTTACGCGTATGATAGTTAAAGGCAAAAGCGCGGATGTTCATATCATAGGTTACTCTGAGGATAAGGTTTTTGTGCGTCCGGTAAGCGAGAGAGGCAAAGTTTCCGGTGAGGTCCTGCTGAGCGATATCGCTGTTACCCTTTTCGAACTGAAGGTCGACAAAGTCGCCCTTGTAAGGGCGGAACGCAGTCGCAAATGGGGAGAGTCCATTTCCCTTTTCAGTCCTGATTTCGAAAGGGTTAAGGATCTGCTGCATATGCCGGATAATAATGCCCTTGAGCCCTGCTATAAAATGGGTACACAGATGATGAGTGCGGCCTCTCGGCTGGAGCGAAAAGCCAGGACGCAGAAGGATATCGAACTGGTAGCAAAGCGCTATAAGGCTGCTTATGACGTTTACGTGAAATGTTCGAAAGCTATCTGGTCCAGCCGGGGTCTGCAGTCGCAGCTCAAGGGGTGTAAATGTCTGCTCGCGATGGGTAAACCAAAGACGTGCCGTTATTACCTCGACCGGATCGATGAGCCTATGCCGGGTGATGCCGCCTACGGCCTTTACTGGCTTGTGCAGGGAGAGGTAGATGCGAAAGATGGTGATTTCCGTACAGCGCTTGATGCATCGGTTCTTTCTGTCGCTTTCGAAAACAAGGATATTGAGACCTTCCCGGATGCACTTATGCTATCTGCACGCTGCTACGAAGAGCTGCGTGAGTGGCATCGGGCACGTGATGTATATTTTGAAGTTGCCAGTATTTTTCCCAATACCGACTGGGCCGATGATGCCGCCGGACGGCTGACCTTTATTCTGGATGAGGGCCTGACGGAGAAGAAAGAGGACTCACCTATTGAGAACGTATTCTTTGGTCTTGATGAGGATATTAATGAACTAGCACGTGAACTGCTGCATAGGCGCAGCGAACAGGGAATGGAGCCCGAATCCGGTAGTACGGAAGACGGACCACCTGAAGAATAAGGAAAAATAAATAATGAAAAGAAGTACTCGCGTTTTTTGGACCGGACTCTTTGTCCTGATGGTTTGCGGAGTTAGCATCGTGCTGGCTCAGGGTGGAGATGCAGCAGCTCTTACCGATCTCCCTGTCGATGAGAAATCACTGTGGGCGATGATCAAGAAGGGCGGACCGCTGATGTTCGTACTCTTCCCGCTCTGCGCCGCAGCTATAGCCTTGAGCATATACGGGTTTATCTCGGTGCCCGAGAAGAAGATGCTCACGCCGGAAGTGATTCCTGAGATCGAGGATGCACTTAAAGAGCTCGATATTGAGAAGGCTCGTGACCTATGTGCTCAGTCCCCAAGTCTGCTTACAAATATTCTGGCATCCGGCTTTCAGCGGGTAAAGGATGGCGTTGTGGATGTTGAGGATATGAACAAGGCGATGGAGGAGGCATCTGTTGAGGAGACTTCGGCCGGCCTCAAGATGATATCTTACATCAATATTCTTGCTCAGCTTGCTCCAATGGTCGGTCTGCTCGGTACGGTTACCGGTATGATCAAGGCGTTCGAAGTAATGTCGAAGGGTGGAATGGGTGACCCCAATGCTCTCTCTGCCTCTATCGGCGAGGCAATGGTAACCACTGCATCGGGTCTCTTTATCGGTATTCCGGCTATGTTCCTATTCTTCCACCTTAAAGGACGTTACATGGCGAACGTTGCCCGTATCGGACGCGTTATAGGTAACCTTATGCACCGCCTCTCCACCGAGCTGCGCCGTTCAGGCGATAATGGCGAAGCTACTCCGGTTGTGGAAACCGCCGCTTACGCAGAGGAGTAAGTCAAGGTGAAGATGCCCTTTGATGATAATTCGAATTCCAAGTTCGACATGGCCCCCATGATCGACATGGTGTTCCTGCTGCTCATTTTCTTTATGCTCGTGTCGACTATAAGCGCTTCGCAGAATAAGGAGATGACGCTGGCGACCTCCACCGAGGCGAATATCCCCGATGATCGGCCGGACAGGCTTATAATTAACGTGGATATAGATGGCAATATCTATATCGGTGGTTCGGATGAGATAGTCACGATTGAGACTGTTGAATCAGAGATACGCAGCCGTGCAAAAGAGAACCCGCGCCTGAAAGTATCATTGCGCTGCGATGCCGAGTCGGAGGCAAAAATGTCACGCGGCGTTATTGAGGCGTGTGGCAGAGCGGGGGTAGATAATATTGTTTTTGCTGCCAGTAAGGAAGAAAAGTAGGCTTGGTGAGCTAATGAAAATCGGACAAATAGAGGCGCCTGAAGCTACAGAGCTAGAGATATCGAGTCTTATCGATATGGTCTTCCTGTTGCTGGTTTATTTCATCTCAACCTGTACCATGATAAAGCCGGAGGCCGACCTGGGGTTGAAGCTGCCCGGTATGGTTTCGCAGGCCGTGTCTGTGGATATGCCGGATGAGCAGACCATCGAGGTGCAGGCTAACGGAAGGGTTTTGCTGAACGGACTTGAGTTCAGTTCGCCCCCGAGTGCGCCCAACGAGCTTCCCGATCTGGTGACAAAGCTCACACTTTATAAGAAGTCGTCGGATGCAACCGGCAACAAGGCTCTGATAACCATCTGGGCCGTAGATGAGGCAAAGCATCAACGTGTAATCGATGTTATGAATGCCTGTGCCGGTGCCGGGATCGAGAATGTAACATTCACCGGAGGTAGCGGATCATGAGTGAACAGCGATCACAACCGGAGCAGGGAGCCTATCCGGGCAAGCTTGAGAAGGACCATACGGCGGAGCTTTCAGGGGAGGGCTTTGTGGCGTTATCGCAGCGTCGCCGAAAGCAGTTTTCACTAATCTTTCTTATCACTCTCGCCACGATGATTATTGTTCTTGCAACTTTTGGAGGCACGATATTGTGGCGTTATCTCAATCAGGAGGTCGTAACCTTCGAAACTCCTGAGCCTGTTCGTACGTATAAGCCTCGCAAGCTTGAGCATAGGGTCAAGATCACCAAACGTCAGCGCAGTTCCAGTCGCCCCTCGGTTGTTCCGCGTATTGTTGCGATGAAAGTGTCAGACCTGGCGCTGCCTGAGATCAAGGTGGACCCAAAGGTGATCAACACCACGTTCCAGCCTAAATTCAAACCAGTGTCCGGTAAAGGTTTCGGCGCCGGTCTTGGTGGTGGTTACGGTACATCCGGATTTGGCGACGGCTTCTCATCGGTTAACTTCTTCGGTATTCAGGCCAAGGGTGAGCGGATAGCTGTCTGCGTGGACGTCAGTGTGAGTATGGTTGAGGATCTGCGTGGCGGCGTGTCCGGTTACATGCGCGTAAAGCGGCGTGTGAGCGAGGTGATTGATGCCCTGAGTGATGGTACGCTTTTCAACGTTATTGTTTTTGCGGATGGTGCATCTACCTTGTGGGATGAGATGAAATATGCCGGAAATGATACCCGTAACGAGGCAAAGAAGTTTATAAGGCCCTTTAATACAGAGGGGCACTGGGGGCACGATAACGGAAACATCAGCTCCTCTCCTCACGGTCTCGATGCCAGAGGTGGTACTACGCGCCTTGATCTGGCCTTGACGGCAGTATTCTCTCAGGGAGCCGATACAGTGCTGGTGATTTCAGATGGAGCACCGCGTGTGGCCAAGGGACACTCTGTGGAGGCGATGCAGGCGCATCAGAACCGCGTGCAGCAGTGGCGTCAGGCCAATGCCGGCGCAATCTCTGCCTCACAATCAGCGGCAGCGGCCGCCCCGGCCGGGAAGGCACAGAAGGTGTGGATTCCTCCACAGCCGGCCGTGCCGCCGCGCAAAGGCCCGCCAAAAGAGGGGCAGAAGGGCGACGGCAGCCGTCCTGCACAACCCGGTCGCTGGAGAATCGTTACTCCCACGTCGGGCGGCGGCGGCCCCAGAGCACCCTCGATGCCACCGCCCGGTTACTGGACTCTGGCTGATTTCGTTAAGCATCTTAATATGATGTACGAGCATACCTATAAAAAGAAAGGGCTGGAGCCGCCCGTTATTCACAGTATCGGGTATCAGATCGACAGTGCCGGCAGCGCCTTCCTGAAAGGGTTGTCGAAGGAGTTCCACGGCCAGTATCGCAATGTCCGCAGCATACGGTGACAATGTTCGCGGGTGCTGTGATATATAGCTGTTTTATGTAGATTGGGAGGAAAATATCATCCTGGTTTGACCTGAACGAAACTTGACTGTATGGTCATCAATGGTGCGACCATACTGCAATTGTCGTTGCAATCCGGGCGCGTGTTTTAACAGTTAACCAATAGGAGATATGCGATGAGTACACCAGTACAACAGTTGTTGGATTCAAAGGGTCATGAGGTCGAGACCATCCAGACTACATCGAGCGTTTATGACGCCCTGAAAATCATGGATGAAAAGCGGATCGGCTGTTTGTTGGTGATGACTAAGCAGGGGACGCTTTCGGGCATTATTTCTGAGCGTGACTGTGTACATAAGGCTGTTATTCTTGACCGTGCCATTCATGATATGCAGGTGCGGCAGGTAATGACTCCCAAGCGGAAGCTTATATGCGTTACGCCCGATGTTAATGTTGATACTTGTCGCGAACTGATGACTGAGAAGCGCGTAAGGCACCTGCCGGTGGTGACCAAGAAGGGCAAAATCGTAGGGATAGTTTCTATTGGCGATGTCGTCAAGCATATGGGTTCGGAGAGGGATCTTTTGATCCGCAATCTTGAGTATTACATTTCGGGCTCAATTTGACATTGAGCTTTCTTTATTAACCTGGAGAGTTGAATGACGCTTGAAACGGGATGTGCATGCGAAAATTGCGATTGCACCGAGAAGACGGAAGAACAACTGATGGTCCAGCTTGAGGGTGTTCTTGGTGATTACACTGAAAAACCGGGAGGGTTGATACCCGCCCTGCAGCATTGTCAGAGACTTTTCGGGTATCTCCCTAAACCTGCGCTTAAGACGATCAGCCTGGCGTTTGATAAGCCTTATAGCGAAGTTTCAGGAGTTGCAAGCTTCTATTCTTTCTTCTCCATGGTTCCAAGAGGGAAGTACCTTGTGCGTGTGTGCCTTGGTACTGCCTGCTACGTTCGTGGCGGTAAAGAGGTGCTGTCGTCCCTGAAGAAAGAGCTGGGTATTGATGTGGGCGAAACCACTGAAGACCGGCTCTTTTCTCTTGATATAGGGCGCTGTTTCGGTGCCTGCGGTCTGGCTCCTGTCATTATGGTGAACGATGACGTTCATCAGAGGGTGAAACCTATCCGTGTTGGTGAGCTCCTGGCCCAGTATACCGGGGAATCGAAAGAGGAAGGGGGTAGGGAGTAATGGCTGCGAAAAAAACCGTAAAAAATCTTGAAGCACTGACAGAGTGGCGCTCGCAGATTTTGTCGCAGCGTGAAGCATCTGCACCACGTGAGCAGATTCGCATCTGTGTTGGCGGCAGTTGTCTGGCCTCAGGTGCGATGGATGTAAAGAATGCCCTTGGCAAGGCTCTCGAGTCAGCCGGGCTGAGTGATGAGGTCGAGCTGGTCGAGACCGGTTGCATGGGCCCCTGTGTTCAGGGACCGGTTCTGATGATGGAGAGTGATCAGACGTTTTACCAGAGTGTGAGCCCTGAAGATGCAACTGATATCGTTGAACAGCATATAAAAGGCGGCAAATTGGTCGACCGCCTTATTGTTACTGACATCGAAGGGAAGAAGAGTTTTCCGAAGATCGAAGATATCGATTTTTTCAAACGTCAGACCAAGATTGTATTGCGTCATTGCGGCAGGATTGATCCTGAGCGGATTGAGGACTATGTAGCCGAAGACGGATACCAGGCCCTGGCCAAAGTGCTGGGCGGCATGTCGGGCGAAGAGGTTATTACATGTATGGAGGGCTCCGGGCTGCGCGGTCGCGGCGGTGCAGGCTTCCCGACATGGCTGAAGTGGAGTTTTACAGCAAAAACACCGAGCGAGCAGAAGTATGTACTTTGTAATGCAGATGAGGGAGACCCCGGTGCTTTCATGGATCGCAGCGTGCTTGAGGGTGACCCGCATAGCATCATAGAGGGTATGGCGATCGCAGCTTATGCAATCGGTGCCACGCAGGGGTATGTGTATGTACGTGCGGAGTATCCTCTGGCGGTTTCCCGTCTTGAGAAGGCTATCGGGCAGGCACGTGAAAATGGTCTTCTGGGATCCTCTGTTATGGGCAGCGATTTTTCATTTGATCTTGAGATCAGAATGGGGTCGGGCGCATTTGTATGTGGAGAGGAGACGGCTCTGATTACCTCAATAGAGGGTAATCGCGGAGAGCCGAGACCACGTCCTCCCTTCCCTGCACAGAAGGGGCTATGGGGCAAACCCACCCTGCTGAATAATGTTGAGACCTATGCCAATGTGGCCGCTATTCTGTTGAAAGGGGCTGAGTGGTATGCCTCTTACGGTACAGAGGCGAGCAAAGGCACCAAGGCCTTTGCACTTGCCGGAGCCGTGCGCAATACCGGTCTGGTTGAGGTCCCCATAGGCACTACACTGGGCGAACTTGTCTACGATATTGGCGGCGGAATCCCCGACAACAAACCCTATAAAGCTGCCCAGATTGGTGGTCCTTCAGGTGGATGCATCCCGCGTCAGAACCTGAACGTCTCGCTTGATTACGAGTCGCTGGCCGAGTTGGGTGCCATAATGGGCTCCGGCGGTCTGATCGTGATGGATGAAGACACCTGTATGGTGGATGTAGCCCGCTTCTTTATAGAGTTTGTGCAGGAGGAGTCGTGCGGTAAGTGTTCACCGTGTCGTGTTGGAACCAAGCGTATGATGGAGATCCTTGACCGTATCTGTACGGGTAAGGGTGAAATGGCTGACCTGGATAAGCTCGAAGAGCTGGGTGAGTTCATTAAGGGTGCCTCCCTGTGCGGTCTGGGTCAGACGGCGCCAAATCCGGTGCTCTCCACTCTGCGTCACTTCCGTCATGAGTATGTTGAGCATATTCGCGACCGCCATTGTGCGGCCGGGGTTTGCCCGGATCTGGTTCGTGCATCGTGTCAAAGCGGTTGTCCGGCCGGAGTAGATATTCCCGGTTTTGTTTCGCTGGTTGGCGACAAGCGTTATGCAGAGGCGTTGCGTCTGCATCGCAATCGCAATCCGTTTGCCGCTATCTGTGCCCGTGTCTGTTTTCACACCTGTGAGGATAAATGCCGCAGGTCATCTATGGACGAATCTGTTTCGATTCGCGGCGTTAAGCGCTTTATGGTCGATCAGGAGATCGTGATACAGAGTCCGGAGTGTCGTGAGAACAGCGAAAATGCTTCACGTCGTGTCGCTATCGTAGGTGCAGGCCCTGCAGGCCTGTCGTGTGCATATTTCCTGGCTCGTCTGGGCTACAAGCCGGTTGTGCTTGAGTCTGAATCGCGTCCCGGCGGAATGCTGGTGCAGGCGATTCCGGCATATCGGCTCCCGCGTGAGCTGATGTCCCGCGAGATTCGAATGATCGAATCAATGGGGGTTGAGATTCGCACCAAACAGCGTCTGCCGCACGATTACACGCTTGAGTCACTGCGTGAAGAGGGGTACGACGCGGTTTGTATTGCTGTGGGTGCTCCCAGCGGCACGAAGCTTAGAATTCCCGGGGCTGATGCCAAGGGCGTTACAGAGTCGATGCAGTTCCTGCGCCATTACAACATTCGCGGATCGGTTCCGGTCGGTGAGAATGTCGTGGTTATCGGTGGCGGAAATGCCGCGATCGATGCTGCCCGTACAGCGCTTCGTCTCGGCTCCGAAACGGTAACGGTACTCTATCGGCGTACACGCGAAGAGATGCCTGCCTATGCAGAGGAGATCGAAGCTGCTCTAGAGGAGGGGGTCGTCATAAAGACTCTCTCATCTCCCGAATCGATTGAGGTCGATGACACAGGACATGTCCGCGGTATTAGCTGTCGTACTATGCGCCTGGGTGATTTTGACTATTCAGGGCGCCGACGCCCTGAAGCCGGTGACGATGATGCCTTTCTTGAGCCGGCGGATCAGGTGATTCTGGCTGTTGGGCAGTCATTGAATGTGAAGCCGCTAATCAAACCTCTGGATGTTGAGTTAACGGAGAGCGGGTGGGTTGCTGCCAATCCGGTGACGGCTCAGACTTCGCAGGAATGGCTTTTTGCCTGTGGCGATATGACGACCGGGCCCTCCTCGGTTGTAGCCGCAATAGGCGCCGGAGAGCGTGCCGCCGTGGGGATAGACCAGTTCCTGACCGGTGAAAAACACGCATTCTGGCGAGGATACGAGGATGTGCCGGTTGAGTATGATCCCGATTCCGATCCTGTTCCTTACCCGCGTGAGCGGATAAGAACGACTGATGTCGACCGTCGCCGTAATAATTTTGATGAAGTTGAATTGCCCTGGAATGAAGGCATTGCTACCCGTCAGGCCAAACGTTGTTTGCGCTGTGACTTCGGCAAGTGCATAGAAGAGGCGCAATAATAGGAGATTGGGATGTTATCTGTTACAATTAACAATACGAAAACTGAAGTGCCTGAGGGCACAACTATTCTTGAGGCTGCCCGTAAAGTGGGAGTCAGAATTCCCACTTTGTGCCACATTAAGGGGCAGAATCCTACCGGTGCCTGCCGTGTATGTCTGGTGGAAGTTGAAGGGGCCCGTACAATGGTGGCGGCATGTGCCGCCCCGGTTGCCATGGATATGGTTGTACGGACGAATTCGAATGCCGCCCGCGCCGCACGCCGGATGTCGGTGGAGTTGCTGATTTCGGAGCATGACGGCAACTGCCAGACCTGCGACCGTAACCAGGATTGTGAGTTGCAGTCGCTCGCCAATGAGATGGGGATCACCGATATTGTATACGAGGGTGAGAAACCTGTTGCCGGTACCGACAGCAGCACGCCGGCGCTTGTGCGTGATAATGGCAAATGTATTAAATGCCGACGATGCGTTCAGGTCTGCGGCGAAGTTCAGGGGGTAGGGGCGCTCTTCCCGCAGGGACGCGGTTTCGATACCGTTATCGGCCCCGCTTTTACTCTCGATCTTGATGGCGTGGCCTGTGTGCAGTGCGGACAGTGCGGAGCGGTATGCCCTGTCGGTGCAATCAGCGAACAGAGCCATACCGAAGCTGTCTGGGCTGCGTTGGACGACCC
This sequence comes from uncultured Lentisphaerales bacterium, assembly GCA_964485765.1. Taxonomy (GTDB): domain Bacteria; phylum Verrucomicrobiota; class Kiritimatiellia; order RFP12; family CAZAKU01; genus CAZAKU01. The sequence goes on along the minus strand of CAZAKU010000337.1, from coordinate 2,146 downwards.
ATCAAAGGTTGTCGTTGTGCAGACCGCGCCCGCTATACGTGCCGCATTGGGTGAACCTTTTGGGCTGGAACCGGGATCACTGGTTACCGGTAAGATGGTTTCTGCCCTGCGTCAGTTGGGCTTTGATCGCGTATTCGACACCAACTTCACGGCCGACCTTACCATTATTGAGGAGGGCACGGAGCTGCTGACACGCCTTAAGGGCGCATTGGTTGACGGCGACAAGGATGTGGCTCTGCCGATGTTCACCAGCTGCTCACCAGGATGGATCAAATTCGCAGAGTATTACTTCCCCGAATTCTTGCCTAACCTGTCGACCTGCAAATCACCGCAGCAGATGTTCGGTGCGATTGCCAAAACCTATTTTGCGGAGAAGATAGACTGCAAGCCGGAGGATATGGTTGTTGTTTCGGTTATGCCATGTACTGCGAAGAAGTTTGAGTGCCAGCGTCCCGAAATGAACTCCAGCGGGGTACAGGATGTTGATTATGTCCTTACAACCCGTGAATTGGCGTCTATGGTACGTGAAGCGGGAATCGATTTCCTCGCCCTCGAAGAGAGCAAAATGGACAGTATCCTCGGGTTGTCGACCGGGGCAGCCGATATCTTTGCCAATACCGGCGGAGTGATGGAGGCAGCTCTGCGTACCGCCTATGAGCTGGTTACAGGGCGTGAACTGCCGGTCGAAAACCTGCACGTGGCACCGATTTCCGGCTTGGAGGGGATCAAAGAGGCCAGCCTGACAATTACCGATCCGCTGGAGCAATGGAGCTTCCTGGATGGAGTAGAGGTGAAAGTGGCTGTATCGCACGGCCTTGCCAATACACGTCGACTTCTTAACGCGATCCGTAACGGCGAAGCATCTTACCACTTTGTTGAGGTAATGACCTGCCCCGGAGGGTGTATAGGTGGGGGAGGGCAGCCCAGATTTACGGATGATGGTATCCGTCAGCGCCGTATAGACGCGATTTACCGGGAGGATGAGGGCAAGCAGTTGCGCAAATCTCACGAAAATCCTGAAATACAGCAAATCTATGAAGATTTCCTAGTGGAACCTCTGGGCGAGAAATCGCATCATTTATTACACACTCATTACAAGCAGCGCCCTTTGACAGGAGAGGAGTAGGGTAAATCCCCAGTTTATCCCTTTTTTCCGCAAATCGGCTGATTTTGGTTTGCCTTCTGCGGACAGAAGGGGTAGTGTTTACGCGTTATTCCTGTTGAGTTCTGTGTCATTTTGTAGGCACCTGTAGCGCAACTAGTATAGATTTGCACATTGGAGAGAGTTATGATGTCCAAAAATTTGTTTGGTAAGCTCGGGTTTATCGGTGCATCTCTGGCATTGGTCCTTTTTTGCTCAGTTGCCACTGCGCAGCAGGCGACCGGGGAAGACCCTGGTGTAAGGATTAAGAAACTTTCAAAGCTCGGTCGCATGACGCTGGAGACGCCGGAATACAGTGCAAGCGGATCTAACGCCGTGCGCAATCGGCGTGAATGGCGTCGTATACTGGTAACCTATGATTCGGCGGCTGAATGGATTGATGACATGTCGATCTCCTATACGCTCATATGTAAGGGCACGTTGGACGGTCGCCCTTCATTCAGTCTTTACACCCTGAACGTGCGTCACGCTGATGTTGAGAAAGGCAGGGAGCACCTGGCCGCAGCATACCTGCGCCCGGCAGCGATTAAACGTTACGGTGAGCCCTATGCAGTGGCGGTTGAGATTTCGAGCGGTGGCAAGGTTGTTGCCAGCATGACGGAAAAGCCTTCCAGTTTTCCCGAAGAGTGGTGGAAAGACCCCAACGTAGTGGATAACGATGCGGTTATCAAGCGTGACGGGTATCTTATTAATCGCAAGGACTCTCCTTTCTACCTTATTAATTTTGATGACTATGAGGAAATTAAGTAGTGTTTAAGTCTGATCGTATTCTTGCTCTCGATATCGGTGCCAGCAAGTTGGTACTAGCTGAGTTCTCAGTTAAAAATTCACGTGTGCCGGTATTATTGCATTATGGCATTCAGGAACTGGGGCTGAATTCTGCTGGCGAGACTGACGCATCCTCTTTCATTGTATCCGCTGTGCGTGACCTGATGCGTAAGCATCATATCCGTCGTGCACCGCTGCTGATGACTCTTTCAGGGC
>CAZAKU010000336.1:0-9824 GCA_964485765.1 uncultured Lentisphaerales bacterium | reverse complement strand
CATGCTGACGGTTCCGAAGGAGCTGCAGGAGCGCCTGCAGCGTTCCTCATACTCAATCGTTGAAGCGATTGAGGTGATTGGTGGAACGAATGTGCAATTTGCTCATGATCCGGTGAGTGACCGGGTTGTGGTGATCGAGATCAACCCGCGTACTTCGCGTTCATCGGCATTGGCATCCAAGGCAACTGGATTCCCGATCGCGTATGTATCGAGCCTGCTTGCTGCGGGGCTCACCCTGGATGAGATCCCGTACTGGCGTGACGGCACGCTCGAAAAGTACACCCCGTCAGGTGAATATGTAGTAGTTAAGTTCTCACGCTGGGCCTTTGAGAAGTTTAAAGGCGTTGAAGATAAGCTCGGTACGCAGATGCGTGCTGTGGGTGAGGTGATGAGCATTGGTAAGAACTACAAAGAGGCGTTTCTAAAGGCCATTCGGTCGCTTGAAAATGGTCGTCTCGGACTGGGGGATGTAGATGAGTTCATGTCCATGACGCTTGAGGCGATTATGGAACGCCTGCGTGAGCCCTCAAGTCAGCGCCAGTGGTTGATGTATGAGGCCCTCAGAAAAGGGGCCACACGTGAGCAGCTTCATGATCTGACGCATATTAAACTATGGTTTATTGATCAGATGAATGATCTGGTGCAGATGGAGGTAAAACTGCGCGAACACGCAGGCGTACTGCCCCCTGATGAGCTGTTACTTCAGGCCAAGAAAGATGGTTTTGCCGATGCATATATTGCTCAACTTTTGAAGATAGAGGAGACAACGGTTCGCGAGAAACGCATCTCTCTGGGTCTTACGGAGGGGTGGGAGCCGGTGCCCGTCAGTGGTGTCGAAAATGCGGCCTATTACTACTCTACCTACAATGCGCCGGATGCCACAACGGCCTCCACCAATAGCCGTAAGGTTATGGTTCTGGGTGGCGGACCCAATCGTATCGGGCAGGGGATTGAGTTCGACTACTGCTGTGTTCATGCGGCATTTACGCTGAATGACCTCGAGTACGAAACAATTATCGTGAACTGTAACCCCGAAACGGTTTCGACCGATTATGACACATCCGACAAGCTGTACTTCGAGCCTTTGACGGTTGAGGATGTACTTTCGATCTATGAGAAGGAGAAACCTCTGGGAGTGATCTGCCAGTTTGGAGGGCAGACGCCGCTGAACATTGCCGCCAAGCTTGAGGCCGCAGGTGTGAAAATTCTGGGAACTACTCCGGAGACGATCGATCTGGCAGAGGATCGCGACCGTTTCGCAAAAATCATGAAAGAGATGGATATTCCGATGCCGGAATCGGGGATGGCGTCTACGCTCGAGCAGGCAATTGAGGTCTCGACCCGTCTTGGGTATCCGTTAATGGTGCGCCCCTCCTATGTGCTGGGCGGACGCGGGATGGAGGTCGTTCATGATGAGGAGATGCTGCGAGAGTATGTGGCCGCAGCGGTGGGTGTGACTCCTGACCGGCCGATTCTGATCGATCGCTTCCTGGATGACGCCATTGAGGCCGAGGCCGATGCAATCGCTGATGGAACAGACGCATTTGTGCCTGCGGTTATGGAGCATATTGAGTTGGCAGGGGTTCACTCTGGTGACAGCGCCTGTGTGATTCCGCCGATCTCGATTTCGGAGAAGAACATTGCGCTCATCCGTGATTATACCAGCCGAATTGCACGCAAACTGAATGTTGTGGGATTGATGAACATTCAGTATGCGATCTGTGATGATGTGGTGTATGTGCTTGAGGCTAACCCGCGTGCCTCACGAACGGTTCCGCTGGTGTCGAAGGTGTGCGGCCTTTCTATGGCCCGGATCGCGACACAGCTGATGCTGGGGGCGAAGCTGGCGGATATGAATCTTGAGGTGCAGAAGGTTCCGCATTTCGGGGTTAAGGAGTCGGTCTTCCCCTTCCCGATGTTCCCTGAGGTGGATCCTGTGCTGGGTCCGGAGATGCGTTCGACAGGTGAAGTGCTGGGGCTTGCCGGCTCCTTCGGTCTGGCCTTTTTCAAGGCGCAGGAAGCTACGAAGTCTGCCTTGCCATTAGAGGGCACCGTATTGCTGACGGTATGTGAGCGTGAGCGCAAGCCGATTCTTGAGGAGATTGCCAGAGGCTTTGCTACCCTTGGCTTCCGCATTCTGGCAACGACCGGGACGGCGGCATTTCTTAAGGGAATCGGAGTGCAGGCGGAGGAGATCTCAAAGCTGGGCGAGGGGCGCCCCGATATCGTCGATGAGATTAAAAATGGTAACATTCAGCTTGTTGTAAATACGCCGATTGGGCGTCAGGGCAAAAGCGATGATTCCTATATCCGCAAGAACGCGATTGCGTACAAGGTGCCCTATATTACTACTCTGGCTGCTGCGAATGCGACGGTTCAGGGCATTTCGGAGTACCGGGCAAACGCCGAAGGTGCCGAGGTAACATCGTTACAGACGCATCACAAGCGGATGTTTGATCAGTAGCTGTGTTCCTGGGCTGGGAAGGCGCCTTCGCGAACATCTTTCGCGTAGGCGTCGAAGGCCTCACTCATGACGCCTGCCACATTGGCATAGCGGCGGATGAATTTCGGGGTGATGTCGCCGTAAGCGCCTAGCATGTCATGCACGACCAGAATCTGTCCGTCACAGAGCGCCCCGGCGCCTATCCCGATGGTGGGGATAGAGAGCTCGGCCGTGATCTCACCTGCGAGATCTTTTGGGATGCATTCAAGAACTATGGCAAAGGCACCCGCTTCGGCGAGAATGGAGGCATCTTTTTTGAGCTGCAGGGCCTGTTCCTGACCGCGTCCCTGCACACGATAGCCTCCCATTTCCCGAATGGTTTGCGGCGTGAGGCCGATATGGGCCAGAACGGGTATTCCGTTGGATACCATTCGTTCGATCAGTGATGCCCGCATCGCTCCTCCTTCAAGTTTTACGGCACCCGCCCCGGCTTCTTTCAGGAATCGTCCGGCATTCGACATGGCGAGATCATCGCCGGCCTGATAGCTCATGAATGGCATGTCAGCAACAACCAGTGCGTTGGTGGTGCCGCGAGAGACGGCCCGGGTGTGGTGGATCATCTCATCGACAGTGACGGGCAGGGTGGTGTCGTGGCCCAGCATGGTCATGGCAAGAGAATCACCCACGAGAATCAGCTCAATGCCGCTTTGGTCGACAAGGCGTGCTGTGGCATAGTCATAGGCGGTCAGGCAGGCCAGTTTGCGCTCGCCTTTTGCGGCTGAGATGCTACGTGCGGTCCAGCGGGTATCGGTCATTTGGAGCTCTTCCTTTACCACTTTGTGGCGAAGCGTTCGACTACGGGGGAGGCGGGCATTGCTGCAAGAATTTCGGCAACGGTTGAGCTGCTGCCGGGTAAGCGCCGGTCGGGGCAGATATCATTCATAGGCGCAACGACAAAACGGCGCTCGTGCCAGCGCGGGTGCGGCAGCTGCAGCTTCGGAGTATCGAGGGTGATATCTCCCGCCGCTATAATGTCTATGTCGATGGCTCGTGGCGCATTGCGGTCCTGCGGGAGACGTTTGCGTCCCTGCTGCAGCTCTATCGCATGCATGGCATCATGGAAATCCTGAGGAGTCAAATCGCAATCCACCAGCAGTGCGGCGTTCAGGAACATCTTGTCCGCGTGCATCGGCAGGACGTCTACAGGTTCGGTTTCGTATATCTCCGACGCAACGACAGAATTACAATGCGAAAGCCCGCCAATGGCGTCACGGGCATTAATCATGCGCTTGATGCGGTCCGGTATATTTGTGCCGAGACTGATAATGAATTGCATATTGCACTCCGGTCATCAAGCGAGTCCGAAAACATCACGCATATCGTACAGGCCCGGTTCGCGGCCATGAATCCATCTGGCGGCTTTCAGGGCTCCGTTTGCGAGTCCGTCACGGCTGGATGCTTTATGTGTCAGCTCGATGCGTTCTCCATCACCCGCGAAGATGATAGAGTGGTCGCCAAATACGTCACCGCCGCGTACAGCGTGTATCCCTATCTCTCCGGATGGACGCTCTCCGATGATCCCTTCGCGTCCGTAGACGGCGACATCATCAAGGGATTCCTCTCTGCCCTTTGCAAGGCTTTCGGCAAGTGCAATAGCCGTTCCGCTGGGTGCATCCTTTTTGAAGCGGTGGTGCATCTCTACGATCTCTGCATCGTATTCAGACCCAAGAATGGATGCAACCTGATTAACCAGCTTAAGCAGCAGGTTTATGCCCAGACTCATGTTGGCGGCCCACAGCAGTGGCACCTTTTCAGCCGCTGCGTGTACTACTGCTGTTTCCTCTTCGCTAAGTCCTGTAGTACCAAGTACTATGGCGGTGCCCATCTCCGCAGCCGCGGTTACATTTGCGGGAACAACTTCATGGTATGTAAAGTCGATCATTACGTCGCTCCCCTGCAGCGCATCGTTTCCTGATGACAGGGGAAGTCCGACCGGTGCCAGCCCGGCGGCTGATCCGGCATCCTCACCCAGACGTGGGTGTTGAGGTGCCTCTATGGCTGCAGAGATAGTTATATCTTCGAAGCGGTCACTGCAACGCAGCAGAGCCGCGCCCATTCGACCCGCGGCGCCCTGGATAGCTATATTGATCATTGTTTTAAGTCCCGGCGCATTATGCGCATTCAGTAATATTCAGCGACGCTAAAGTGTGTCGCAATTGATTCAGGTTCTTCTCAGTTGTTTCGCACAGCGGCAACCTGTAGTTGCCTGATATGATTCCGGCCATCATCATGGCCGCCTTTACAGGGATTGGGTTGGTGTCTATGAATAGATCGCGGAAGAGCGGGTAGAGTTCTCGATGCATGGTTCGCGCTGAACGCATGTCGCCATCCAGCGCTGCCTGTATCATAGTTACGACCCGTGCCGGAATGATGTTGGACGCGACGCTGATAACTCCTTCTGCCCCGACAGAGATCATAGGCAGGGCAAGTGCATCGTCACCGGAGAGTACGGTAATGCTGCACTCAGCCAGGATTCTGCTTACTCGATCAACACTTCCGCCGGCCTCCTTGACTGCAATTATGTTCGGGTGTGCCGCCAGGCGTGTGATGGTTGTTATGTCAATTTCACGAGAGGAGCGTCCGGGCACATTGTAAAGCACGACCGGCAGCCCCAGATCGGCAATGGCGGAGAAGTGCCGGTACAGACCCTCCTGGTTAGGCTTGTTGTAGTAAGGGGTTACCTGCAGTGATGCATCTGCACCCAGATCTAGAGCCTGCCTGGTAAGCTCCATGGCTTCGGACGTTGAGTTGGCGCCACTGCCCGCGATTACCTGCATCTTGCCGGCACAGGCTTCCACGGTTGTGCGAATCACCTCAATGTGCTCGCTGAAATCCAGGGAAGGGGATTCGCCCGTTGTTCCTACAGGCACTATTCCGCTGATGCCGGCTTCATGCTGTTTATCTATGAGTTCACGCAGTTTTCCGAAATCTACATGTCCGTCATTGCTGAATGGGGTTACGATAGCTGTGTATGTATTGCGAAGTCTGATCATTATTCTCTCCGATGTGTGCTCCCATTAATAATAGGGTAGAGAGTCACCTTATGACAAGAATGCAGAAGCGTAAAGTTTTTGGTGGACAAATGAGCGTCATAGAGGCTATACATATCCCCCTTGACGAGAATTGCGGGTGTAATTCAATGGTAGAATGTAAGCTTCCCAAGCTTAATACGGGGGTCCGATTCCCCTCACCCGCTCCATTCTTCTTCAGGTTTTGTTTTTCATTACCGAACTTCTCTTCAGGGGATGTAAATTTTATCTCTCATCGGGTTGACAACTGTGCCTCATTTCGGGTACTGTTTGCGGCTCTTGTGACGAGGGGCCGTTAGCTCAGTCGGTTAGAGCACTTGACTTTTAATCAAGGGGTCCCGGGTTCGACCCCCGGACGGCCTACCACTCTCATCCCTGTTTTCGCCGCAGTTCTTACCGTTCTGCGGCTTTACAGCTGTGATGGATAGAGCCCTCTTTTCACCATCGGAGAAGGCATAAATGGACTCCCCGGCTCGAATATACCTGGATTTCGATGATGTGATCTGCGAGACCGCCCGTACGCTTACAGAGCTTCTCTATAAGATGTGTGGACGATCTGTTGCCTACGAGGAGATTTACGCGTTCGATCTCGGGAAATCATTTGAGCTTTCTGAGGTGGAGCTGCAAAGGTTGATGCATCTTGCGCATGAAGATGATTTTCTTATGTCTCTACCCCCTTCAGATGGCGCATTGTCAGGCATACGGTCTCTCGTTGACTCAGGCCTGCAACCGGTGATTGTCACCGGACGCCCGGCACACTGCTTTCGCTCTTCGGCGCGCTGGCTTCAGAGAGAAGGCTTCCCGGCCATTCCTGTGGTTTATGTAGATAAGTATGGCCGTGATCCCGGCCTGATCGATGAAGATGCTCCGTTGCCTATGGGCATCGCTGAGCTCCTGGAGCAACCGTTTGTTATGGGAGTGGACGATTCTCCCGTTGCTCTCGATCTTCTCCGGGGAAGGGTGGATTACCCTCTTATTGTCTTTGACCGGCCCTGGAACCGGGACTACCCGGATGGCGCAGATGGCGATTCGACAGTGTTACGCTCACATGGATGGGAAGATTTGTGTGACCTGGTGCATCGATTAATGTGCTCACAGGTAACTCAAATCTGACAGGCTCCTAGTGCCCATCGTAGTTGAATAACTCATCACGGCGGTATTCAGTGTTGGCGTAATGATTAAGAGCGCGTACAATCTTGTTCTGCATTCGTTTCGTAAGGCGTCGCCCCCGGCAGGCTTTGCGAATGACTTTATGTGTCAGGTGTTCATCGGAGGCCTTAATAATGTCGGTCACGCTGCTGTTGTGTTTTTCAAGCAGCTGTTCTATCGGCTGTGGGCCGGCTTCCATGTTTTCGGGTAAAGAGCTCATAATGCTTTTTTATGTTTCCGTTGCTGTTTGGTTATCCGCTCCCTTCGGGATCGGTTTGATTTGCGGGAGATTCTGACGTGTGAAAGCTGTATGGTCAAGCGACAAGCGTAAATGTATGTTGCGTTACGCTGAGTTGGAGCGGAGAATTCAACAGTTTATGCGGCCCTGTGCGGGTGCTTTCTGTTCTGCCTGTAAAGATGTTTGCTGTGATCCTGATATCTGTCGGGAGGCACACGAGAGCGCTTTTCTCATTGCTGTACGTGATGTAGCGGGTGAAAATGAGCGCTACGATGAATCTGCGGGATGGTGGCGGGAAAATTGTGGTTGCGCTATATCTGCCGGACGCCCGCCTGTATGCTATGGTTTTTTCTGTGACGCACTTCTTGCTGTACTGCGCCCGGCAGGGCAGGTGGATTGTGCTACAGGTGCCGGACGGCTGATCAACAAAGTCGGAGGTCGCTGTTATCGCGGCCAGCACCTGGTCGTTGCGGATTCGGAGCAGGAGCTCGAAAATGTTAATTGGGAAAGATTAAGCCAACAGCTGGGACAGGCAGAGGCGCAGTTATCTTATTTAGTGGGGGAGATAGAGTTATGAGGATGATTGTAACGGCTGGACCTACAAGGGAACCTCTGGATCCCGTTCGCTTTTTAAGCAACCGGTCGACGGGCAAAATGGGCTTCGCAATAGCTCGAGAGGCTAAGTTAAGAGGTTGGGATGTGACCCTTATCAGCGGCCCGGTTGTGCAGGAAACCCCGGCTGGTGTGACACGGGTGGATGTTGAGACGGTGCTCGAGATGCTGGCGGCACTTGAGATGGCTCTCCCGGGCAGCGACGCATTGGTTATGGTCGCAGCCGTATCAGATTGGAGGCCCGCATCGGTGAGCAGAAACAAGCTCAAGAAGGCTGATATGTCCGGAAGAATAGAGCTCGTGCCTAATCCCGATATCCTATGTGAATGCCGGGAGGGAAAAGGCAACCGCATACATGTGGGGTTTGCCGCCGAAACTGACGATCTGCGTAATGAGGCCTTGCGAAAGCTTCGCTCCAAAGGTCTAGATATGATTGTTGCCAACAATGTGGAGGAGGATGGCTCCGGTTTCTCGGTAGACACTAACAGAGTCACTTTTTACGAGAGTTCCGGGAACAGTAGCCAGTTGCCCCTTATGAGCAAGCAGGATGTCGGGCGCCGTATTGTGGAATGGATCGAGTCCTGTGCCTCGGCCCGATAGGTAAGGGAAGGAAACAAGCAGTATTCCCTCGACCTCTTTGCCACGGACAGTTTATGCGCAGCCGGATGTCAGAATCCATTCACTTGTTCTAAATACTTGCGGTCTCCAGCCAGTGTTTAACCGCTTTGTAGGTTGTAGCTCCGTGCACCTTTGAAAAATTATATGTATCCAGTGCCAGGAATATTATCAGCACCAGCAGGAATGCGCGGAATATATTGCGGTCGTTGTTTGCCAGTATGTAATAGAAGCTGAAGAATGGCACCAGAACGCACAGTATACCCTCCATAACGGAATCTCCGAATGCCAGGATTACTATGATCAGGTGCGTAAATATCAGTATATATGCGCCGTAATTCTCCAGGGAATCCAGGATGGAGTCGGGCAGTAGCGGCCCTATCGGGGTGTATTCCCCATAGCGCAGAATAGCCATAATCGGGGCAAAGATCAGGACGATCAGCAATCCCCACGGAACGGCGCGTTTTATGTTCTCTGCATCCTGTCCGCTGACTGCCATAACAGTGGGTTTGTCCTCCGCTGAGGGCTGATTCTGGGGTATTATGTCACTTAAAACCGATGTATTATCCTCTATTTTCTTCTGTTCAGGAGAGATGAGATCCTCTTTGGTTGACTCAACGATGTTCGGCTGCTGGATGTTTGCACCCGGGCGATGTGCCAGTTTCAGTTTGGACTTTGCCTGCGTGCTCTGCGCATCCTGAGCTGAATCAGGCATTGTCTTTATCTCAGTATTACAGGTAGGACAGCGAATTGTCTTCCCCAGTGCATATTCAGATACCTTGAATGCCATTGCACAGTTGGAGCACATGATCGACACATCAGCCATTTTTCTGTCCTTTTATTGTGCCAGCCTGGTGGCTGTACCTTGGTAATGTAGAATATAGAGTGTCTGCATTTTGGATGTTTTGAGCTGAATACACAGGGGCAGAATCAGCCGGAATGCCGTATGGGAAGGGGGTGAGCTCTATGCATCTCTTTGCATAGTCCCTGAGCTCTTTGTCTATCTTCTTCATCTCTTTGCGCATGCTCTGTATTTTGCCGTCGTATTCAGCGCCAGAAGCTTTGCTTTTCTTCCAATTGTCGTAATCTGTTTTTGTACGCTTGTAGTCGCCTTCAACGCGCCTATATTCCGATATCATACTGCGTAGCTGGTCGCTGTAGCGCGAACGGGCAGAGCCTGTCGCCGCATCTCTTTTCTTTGTAAGTTCAGCGGCCTTTTGGGCAAAACTGTTGTATTTTTTAAGCGCCCGTTTGTAGCTGTTTCTGTGTGGGTTGGCGGAGATGGCTTGCTCTGCGAGGTCCTTCTCACGCAATTCGATTGCACCTGACAGGTAATGGTATCGGGCCAGTTTCTTCATGGAATCGCGATTTGCCTGCGACATGGGGTAGGGTTGTGGATCGAGATCATTCTGCTTCATCAGGAATCTCGGGTCGCTTATGCCTCCGTGGCGTGAGAGACTGCACTCCGCAAGCTCACCGCTGCGGGTGCTTTTCCAGGAGTGAATGTAAACCACCGTGCCTCCCGGATGCTGCTTAAGAAGCTTTCCATCACTGTTGTAGCAGGGAGCTTCCCGGACAATTACCCCCCATTCCGGGGCTTCGTATGAGGTCGGTCTATTCTCAGGCGAACGAGTGACGGCTTTCGTGTTATATGTTGGTGGAGGTGGCGTGGTCGTTT
>CAZAKU010000335.1:0-4372 GCA_964485765.1 uncultured Lentisphaerales bacterium | reverse complement strand
CCTCTAGCCTGCATATTTCATGAACCGCAGGCTGTTCACTTCATAAGCGCCTCAGAGAGAGATGGTTCTATATCTGAGACTTCGGCGCGGCGCAATAGCACCTTGCTCAGGGCGAGGGGTTGATTTTGCTTCTGGTCGATAATAAGCAAGTTAGTGGATGTATCTCTCCGCTGGGCTTTGCGTCTTGTGTAATGGGCCGGTTTCATTCATTGTTAAGGGGTCTTTTTCAGTATTAATCATCATGAAAAGTAAAAAATAGTATATTCCATCTGATATGAAATGAATGAAGCTGAAGCAGAGTTAAGGGTTGTCGGTGACGTACGTATGCGGGTTCACCCTGATTTTGAGTCGGGTGAACTCAGCTCTGCGCTGGCCTCACTGCGTGAGGCGGTTGAGTCATCTGGTGCCGATGTCTTGCAGGATGGGCGTCACCGCACGGTGCGTGCGTCTTTGCCCTGTGGTTTGGATGTTGCGATAAAGTCGTTCGGCTCTCAGGGGAGGCTCAAGGACAGGTTGGCTCTGCGCAGAGGAAGCAAAGCACTGCGTACTTATCGCAACGCTGAACACCTTGCCAGTAAGGGTGTAGGCACTCCGCAGCCTGTCGCGATCGTTGAACACTGGGAGGGGCCGCGGCTGGCGCAGAGTTATTACGTGTCGCTGTATGCCGATTCGGTAGTTAGTTTCCGCGATCATCTAATACGGCTCTACCGCGAAAATCCCGATTGCGCGACGTTTATGTCGCTTTTGCAGCATGTGGCCGAAGCGGTGGCGTCGATGCACGATGCCGGATTCGTACACCTGGATCTTGGGAACCAAAACATACTTCTTCAATCGGAAGAGAATGAAGGCTGGGGCAGGGCTCTCTTCATAGACCTTAACCGTGGGCGCTGCACAGAGAGCGGTGCGTCCATTAAGGCAAGGGCTCGGGATATATCGCGTATAACACTGCCAAGCGATTTAAGGCGGGTCTTTATTGAGATGTATTGGCGAGGAGAGGTTCCGCCGCAGGAATTTCTGGTTGCGGAGAGAAGCTACAGGCGCAGGTTTGCTTTTCACTCCTTAACACGCTCCTGGCGTCACCCCGTTCGTGAGCGGCGCATAAGAATGGCACCGCAGGGGGATGATTACCCCGCGCCACGGGAGATGTGGGTTTGGGATGAGCGTTCGGTGCAGGCCGTAAGCACTATGGTCTCGCGTGAACGTCATCGCTATTACCCCCGCACCAGGGCCTGGTTTTATCTGCGCGGTGCCATCCGGCGCGGGTTGCCTGCACTGTCACGTGCAAAGGTGCTGCGCAGGGAGCGCTTCATAAAGCCCGGTGAGCGTTCCCTGAACGATGTTGTGAGTGTCGCGATAACAGCACGAAAGGATACGTTTGACCGTGAGCTGGAGCTGCTGCACGAATCCGGTGTGCGCAAGGTCTGGTTGCGGTTGTACCATCATGAATCGGAATCGAGAACGGCATTCGGTTGCGACTGTGTGCGTGCGCTTCACGATGCGGGTTTTAGTGTGAGCATCGCTCTGGTGCAGGATCGCCGTGCTGTTCTGAATCCTCAGGAGTGGGAAACCTTCTGTGCTTCTATATTGAAGAGGGTCGAAGGGCAGGTGGAGTATGTTGAATACCTGCATGCCATCAACCGGGTGAAGTGGGGGCTGTGGGGTTTCGAAGAGGCGCGGGAACTCTTCCGTGTGCTGGCCCGCCTGCAGCGTCGTTTCCCGGAAACTAAATTTACCGGTCCCGCCGTCATCGATTTTGAAGAGGAATATCTATCCGCCGTGTTCGATGTGGTGCCGAAGGATGTTCGCTTCTCGGCGTTGTCGCATCTGCTGTACGTTGACCGCCGCGGCGCGCCCGAAAATGTTCAGCGCGGTTACGATGCTGTCGATAAACTTGCGTTGCTGCAGGCGTTCGCCGAAACCGCGCCCTGCTGCGAGCCGCGAGTGATTGTGTCGGAGTTCAACTGGCCGTTAAAGGGCACAGGCGTCTATTCGCCGGTGACCTCGCCTTACGAATCGCCGGGAGAACGATCGAATGATCCGAGCGTGTCGGAGCAGGACGCCGCCTGCTATACGATTCGTTATCTGTTACTCGCAATCGCAAGCGGGTTTGTTGAGATGGCGGTTATGTGGCGATTGGTGGCACGTGGCTTCGGCCTGGCGGACGATTCAGATGCAGCGCATTGGCGCATGCGTCCGGCCTTTGAGGCGCTGAAGATCCTGATGTCGCAATTGGGCGCGGCCACCTTCGACAGCAGGCTCGAAATTTATACTGATGAAAAGGATCTCTATCTGATGCAGTTTCGGCCGCCTGCCGGTCCGATGACGTGTGTGGGGTGGCGGAATGGCGATCATCGCAGCGTGACGTTACCGTTTGACTGTCACAGCGCGACGGGAATGCTGGGTGAGGCGCTTTCGCTCGAAAATAACCGTCTGCAGCTGGGACCGGAGCCGGTCTACTTTGAGTTGCAGCCCTCCAGCTCGGCATAGGCGCTGGCGTAGCCGTAGGGTGAAGACGACTCTGTGTCTCAGTGTCTGCGTGGTGAATCCTCTCTCCCGTTTGGGACGCTAGTGATCATTGTGCTCCCCCGGTGGAGGCAAAAAGTATAGCCGCACCGGCAACCGCCAAAACAGTCCCGGCAACAGCCCCGATGCCGAGTTTCTTTTTGAACATGAAATGGTCAACCGGGAGCAGGATTATAGGGGTCAGGTGCATAAGCGTCATTGCAACTCCGACAGGGACAGCAGAGAGTGCTGTTAAGGCAAGTATCATTCCCAGGACAGGCCCCACCATGGCACCGCTGCCAATCATAAGCAGTGCGACCCGGTCACTCATACTTCTGAAATCTCTGAAGAACGATTTGTGGAGCAGAGCAATGATCGAAATGCCTATTAACCCAAATACAACGCGGATAAGATTTGCGGAAATGGGAGATACATCTTCGACCATTCCCCGCTTCGCAAGAATCACAGTAATTGCCTGAAGGAATGCCCCTGCAAAGGCTGCGGCGAGGCCGGGCAGCAATTTTGAATGCCCCTTACGTCTGGCACCCTCTTCAGCAACCACCCAGACCACTCCGCCGACCGTGGTGAGGATGCCGCATATCTGCATAAAGGAAAGATGCTCTTTAATAACGATCCAGGATAATACAGTACTGAAGATCGGGGTGAGCGACATCACCACAGATGTTTCTCTGGGGCCGAGGTCGACCAGTGCTTTAAAGATGCACATATCGGTTATGCAGAATCCGAGAAAACCGGATCCGGCAAGGAATAGAAATGCGGAGAGGGGGATTCCTGACGGGAAAAAGGTGCCCAGAAACAGCAGATGTACCAATACTATTGCAGGCAGTGCAATCCAGAGTCTTATATGGGTGACCGCCTGTGACCCCACCCGTTTGCCAGCGAGAGAATACACCACCGAGTTTTGTGCCCAGCATGCGGCGGTAGCCACAGATAGGGTCGAGCCCCAGAAAACAGAAACCATTATTGCCCTTTACTGTCGGTCGAGACCTCCCGCCGGAAGCGGGAAGTCAAAGCGTAGCCTGCAAAAGATCATCATTTTGCAGGACTGACTGTCATCCCCTTCTCAATCCCTTCACCTTTCAGGACCTTACAGTACGACAATTTTTCCTTCACTGTTGTAATCTCAATCGTCGCGACTTCGGTAACATCTATGTCGAGAACTTCACCGGTATCGTCGTCAATTATCTCTTCGGATGTGCCTACAACAAACTTCATGCCCTTTTCGATACCTTCACGCGATCCGCGATTTACAGCAATTTTCTCGCCCTTGACGAGGGCAATACTCCCACTCCAGGGAATATCATCCAACTGCTCTTCCAGGAATGGTATCGCCTGTGCAACGGCATTTTCACAGGCCTTGCCTACGTTGTCCTTCTTGAATCCGGCCATATCTCCGGTCAAGCCTCCCAGTCCGGACCCATGGTAACCAACTGCCAGCCCCTTTCCTCCAGACTTACCAATCACTTTAGTGGACGCTTTAACCTGCCCTGTGGCGGAGTCTACCAGATAAATTGTAATATTTACCTCGGCTGAATCCTTTTTACCCCCTAACTTGATCCCCTTAAATCTGATCCCACCGCTACCGCCAGCCTTTTTTTGCTGAACATGGGTGATCGAGCCTCGAACCAATAACTCCGCACCGGTCATTCGCCCCATTTTAGGCGCTTTTTTGCCCCCGGCAACACGCCCGCTGGCGGCGAGATCCTGCTCTAGCAATGCCTGATCTCGCATCTCTGCATCGCCCAGAACAATAAAACTGCCCGATCCATGCAGGGCATCGGTCATGATGGTGGTGAACCCGTCGCCCACATCCCACTGACCCGACCAACCGGCTTCGTTCTTGAATTTA
>CAZAKU010000334.1:0-8571 GCA_964485765.1 uncultured Lentisphaerales bacterium | reverse complement strand
GGCTTGGGTCTTCGCTGCGCTACGCCCGCACAAAACGGCGTGACAGGGGAGAACCCTCCCAATCGTCCACCGTAATCGTCGCCCGCTATCGTCAACCGAAAGGAGGGGGAAACGGGGGCGCCCCGATTTCGATCCCGATAGCGATAGCGAAGAGGGTAGAGGGCGGATACGCACGACGCTGCGGTGGTGTTCCGAACGTTCACGTTTTCACCTCTTCACCTTTGTCGCGAGCTTTGTCAAATATTCTGAGATTATCTGCGCGACCCTTTCGGTTTTTTAGGGGTTGCGGACGGGAAGCGGGTATGCTATAAAGTCGCCTCTTTTTTGGCTCCCCCTGTTTGGGGTGCCTGGTGATGAACCCATATAATAGGAGGCAGACAAATGGCCTACGTTATTTCTGCAGAATGCACAAAGTGCGGCTCATGTGAGCCAGTATGTCCGGCTGAAGCTATCAGCGCGGGTGACGACAAGTACGTAATCGACGCTGACAAGTGTGTTGATTGCGGAATGTGTGTTGACGAGTGTCCGGTTGAGGCTATTTCCGCCGAGTAAGCTCTTGTTGAAGCATTTCCCAGAGGGGGCACCGCTTTTTGCGGTGCCCCCTTTTTGCGCTGGTTTTTGTGTGCACATTTGTTTACTCTATTCGACTCATTCAAGTATGGCGGTAGCGTATATTTTAAAGGTATAGGCTTTCGTACATGTTTTTGGCGATTTTTGGCATATTTACAGGGCAAATCAGTTTTGTCCGTTAGATTGGAGCAGTTGATTAGATGCAGTTTTTTAAGTTTATGTTTGGGACAAAGCACCAGCGTGATATCCGTAAGCTGAAACCGCTTGTTGATAGGATAAATTCTCTTGAAGAGGAGTATCAGTCACTCTCCGTGGAGGCATTACAGGCCAAAACTCCCGAGTTTCGTGAACGAATTGCCTCAGGTGAGGCGCTGGATGACGTTCTGTGTGAGGCCTTTGCCGTGGTCAAGAATGCCTGTCGGCGCCTATGCGGCACTTCTCGTGATGTCTGCGGCCATGACCTGGGGTGGGAGATGGTCCCATTTGATGTTCAGCTTATTGGCGGTATCGTTCTGCATCAGGGGAAGATAGCAGAGATGGCAACAGGTGAGGGGAAAACGCTTGTTGCAACCATGCCAGCCTATCTGAACGGTTTGGCCGGGAATGTTCATATCGTAACTGTGAATGACTATCTCGCGCAACGCGATGCACAGTGGATGGGTGCGGTTTACGAATTCCTGGGTCTCTCGGTGGGGTGTATTCAGAATAGTATGAGCCCTTCTGACAGGCGCAAACAGTATTCCTGCGATATTACCTATGGAACCAACAGTGAGTTTGGCTTCGACTATCTGCGCGATAATGGAATGGCCGTACACCCGGAGAGCGTGGTGCAGCGCGGTCACTCATACGCCATCATTGATGAGGTCGACAGTATCCTGGTTGATGAAGCCCGTACTCCGCTTATTATTTCCGGCCCTGCAGCAACATCCTCGCATCAGTTTTTCGAGCTGAAGCCGAGGGTAGAGCATCTTGTGCGTCAGCAGCAGCAACTGTGTAACAGCCTGATGCAAGAGGTGAAGGTCCACCTTGAAGCAGAGCAATTCGATGATGCTCAGATGAAAATGTACCAGGTTTACCACGGCATGCCGAAACATAAGCAGTTCCTGCACCTGCTTGAAAACCCTGAATACAGGAAGCTGCACGAGCAGGTTGAGAATATAATGCTTACCGACATGCGTAAAGAGCAGGCACGTTCTCTGCGCGAGGAGCTGCTCTTTACCATCGATGAACGCAGTCGTGAAGTCGCGCTTACTGATAATGGCTGTAATGCGATTGACCCGTCTGATCCCGAAACATTCTTGGTTCCCGATATTATCACTGCAATGGCCGATATTGATGCAGACGAATCTCTGGATGAGGCCGAGCGTAATCAGCAGCGCCAGGAGGTGCAGATAGGTTTCGCTGACCGTAATGAGAAGATTCATAACGTAGATCAGCTGATTCGCGCCTACTGTATGTACGAGCGTGATGTTGAATATGTTGTTCAGGAAAACCGAGTCTTGATCGTCGATGAATATACCGGTCGTGTTCTTCCAGGGCGTCGCTGGGGTGACGGCCTTCATCAGGCTGTTGAGGCTAAAGAGGCCGTTCAGATAGAACGCGAAACTCAGACTCTTGCGACGATCACTATTCAGAATTACTTCAGACTTTACGCTAAGCTTGCCGGTATGACCGGTACTGCGGAGACTGAGGCATCGGAGTTTCATGAAATCTACAATCTGGATGTCGTAGTAATTCCTACCAACCGTCCGGTGCGCCGAGTGGATCTGAATGATTTGATCTTCAAGACTCAACGCGAGAAGTTCCGTGCGGTGATGGAGGATGTTTCCGAACGTCATAAGCGCGGACAGCCTGTCCTGGTCGGTACCGCCAACGTAGATACTTCTGAAGTGCTAAGCAGAATGTTGCGGCGGGCGAAAATCCCGCACAGTGTTTTGAATGCAAAGAATCATGCTCGTGAGGCTGAAATCGTCATGCGCGCCGGTCAGCCCGGAGCAGTGACTATCGCTACGAATATGGCTGGTCGCGGAACTGATATTAAACTAGGTGAAGGTGTTATCTGGACCGATCGCGCGACAATTGAGTCGCAGGTGGCGTTGGACGATGATATGCCTGAAGGGCCTAAGACGCTGCGGGAACTTCTGATAGAACGTCCCTGCGGTCTGCATGTTGTGGGTTCTGAACGGCATGAGTCGAGGCGTATTGACCGTCAGCTTCGCGGTCGCTGTGCACGACAGGGAGATCCTGGATCATCACAGTTTTACATTTCACTTGAAGATACCCTTATGCGTCTCTTCGGTTCCGACCGCATCGCCGGCATAATGGTCAAGCTCGGAATGCAGGAGGGGGAGGCCCTTGAACATCGCTGGCTGAACCGTTCTGTTGAAACTGCACAGCGCAGGGTCGAGCAGCAGAACTTTGCCATGCGTAAAAGAACACTTGATTACGATGATGTGATGAATATGCAACGCGAAACAGTATATACCTTACGAGGGGATATTGTTCGCAGCGAAGGTGTTCGCGAATTTATTCTGGATGTATTCCATGATCTGGCGATATCCCAGAGTGAAAATATGCTGATGGAGAAGGATGCCGATGTCGGGGATATGTTGGAGTGGGTGCATCAGGTCTTCCCGATTACTGTTAAGAAGGAAGAGCTCATGTCTCTTCGCGGCAAGCCTGAGGAGTCTGCCAAACTTATATTTGAGCGTGTGGAACGGGCTTATTCATTTAAGATCTCGATGGAAAATCAGTCCGTTGTAGAGGAGATGGAACGCCAGGTAGTACTGCACGTTATAGATACGCAGTGGCAGGACTATCTCCGCGGCATGGATGAACTTCGCCGTGGTGTCGGGTTGCGAGCATTTGGTCAGCGAGACCCTCTGGTTGAGTATAAACGCGAAGCTTCAGGTATGTTCGAAGAGCTGATGTCGAACATAAAGATCGAGCTGGTAACAACTGTTTTCCGTGCGTCTACAATGGTTGATTCCCTGGGGCCTTTGGGTGCCAATGTTAATGGCGGCGGCGGCATGAACTTGTCGGATGTCACTATGGTAGGCCCTGGAGACACACCTGGGGCGCTTGGCTTGCCGGGTGGCGGACAACCGATTCCGGATGATCCTGCATTTGCTAATGCTCTGGATGCTGCGGCTCCGCAACTACGTCCTGAACGGCGTGATCTACCCAAGGTAGGCCGCAATGATCCCTGTTCATGCGGTAGTGGCAAGAAGTTCAAAAAGTGCTGCGGCAAGTGAATGACAGTGACGTAGATTCCGGGCCGGTTCCGGTCTCTGTTCCGCAGTGGTTGACGCACGTATGGCGTCCTGCTGCGGCACTGATCTCCGGTGCAGGGCTGATCTTTGTGTTTCCCCCATGGAACCAGTCATTATCTGCCTGGATTGCTCTTGTGCCTCTCTTGCTTGTTGTGCGTTTCAGCACTACGCGTCAGGCATTCCTTATGGGTTGGATTTCAGGTTTTGTTTTCTGGTGCGGAACGCTGGCCTGGTTGATCGCATTGAAAGATAATGGAGGGCCTCTGGCCCTGGTTTTGCCGGGGTGGTTGGGTCTCTCTGCATACTGTGCTCTGTATACAGCTGTCTTCTGTGCGCTGGTTTCGCGACTATGGCGCGGTGGAGGAAGCGCACCAGGTACTAAGAATACCGTTATGATTGCCGGGCGTTTGCTGCTTATGGCTGTTCTCTGGTCCGGACTTGAATGGATTCGCAGTAACCTTTTCACCGGCTTTTCATGGAACCATCTCGGTGTCAGCCAGTGCCGGAATATACCTGTATTAATCCATTCTCAATGGGGTGGGGTATACGTGGTTTCGGCCCTGCTCATTATCTTTAATGGCGGCTGGGCTCTCACTGCAGAGCGTTTGGGAAATGTTTTTTTGAGAAGGAAGATCTCCCGGTTCAATCTCCCGTTATTGATCACACTGGCCTTCACCGCTGCAGCACTGATTACAGGCCGCTCTTTGTATTTACGTCTCAATAATGATATGACCGGCTGGAGCACGGCCGAGATCGCTATAAGCCAGCCTAACCCACCTTCTGTTTTCGAACGTAACGAGGGCGAATATATAAGAGTTTTTCGAGAGTATGTCAGGCATGCAATGTTTATGGGTGCTTCGCGTCGGCCGGATATGATGGTTTGGCCTGAGTCAGCGCTTTATGAAGGGTGGACCGATGATCCCCATCTGAAGGCCTTTCTCTCGGAGTTGGGGTCGAATGTTAATTGCCCGATGCTTTTGGGGACACTTGAGCAAGTGCCCGCACCTGAACTGAGCGGAGGTCCTTTGGGGCCGAACAAGCTTTATAACAGTTCTGTTTTGGTCTCTACCAATGGTGTGGCGATGCAGTTCTATCGAAAACGACACCTTGTTCCCTTCGGTGAGGTCCTTCCTTTCGACAAAACGTTTCCGGAGTTACAGCGTTTGGGCCCCTTGGGTGTGAGTTGCTGGCCGGGAGAAGATGCAACAGTCTTCTCTCTTCCGCTGAAGTCCGGTGGCGTGATGCGCTTCGGTGTGCTTATATGTTTTGAGGATTCAGTTTCTTATCTGTCGAGGGAGCTCGTCAATGCCGGTGCGCAACTGCTGGTTAACCAGAGTAATGATGCTTGGTTCGGCGATTCTTCTGAGCAGGAACAGCACATGTCGCAGTGCATTCTGCGATGCGTTGAGAATGGGGTGGGCGCAGTGCGTTCATCAAGTGTTGGGATTTCATGTTATATAAGTGCATCCGGCATGGTCGACAGACTGGATGACGGGAATGGGATTGATACAGGTTTTTCCGGTTGTGGTGGATGGAGTGTTAAACTCCGGCCCGACAGCTTGAAGCCTACGCTTTATACTCGTTACGGAGATTGGCTCTTTGCCATTCCATGTGTGTTTGTTGTGATCGGATTGTTTCTTTTCTGGATATACGAATCTATCAGCTCCGGGATCTTACGACGCCGGTCCGGCAGGTAGGCTCCCTCTGTTGATGTTGCTGATTTTTTGGGTCTCGCTATGATTGCGCCGATAAAAGACTTACCCGCGGAAAATGAAGACGCTTATTCTTTGTATGGCGCCGTGGCTTGCGTATGGGCGGAAGAACATGAGGGCGCTGTTCGCCTCTCAACAGTTGTCTCATCACGTGAAGATGCCGCCTGCCGCGAAGATCTCGCAGCCATACTGGCCGATAATGGTGCTGTATGCTTTACGAACAATTCAGCACTGTTCAGCAGTGCGCTAATGGCCTCAAATCAGCATTTTCGCGGAGTTGTGCTGGACGCTATGGATGTTATGCAGCTCTGTATTCCATCTGCTTACGCTGATTCTCTTGAGGAACTGCTGTGCGAATTGTTGAACGACGATTCCCTGAAAGCAGACAGCGCCTGCCTGTCGAAAGCCTGGATGAGAATGTCTGAAATCATGCTGAAGTGGCCTTTGCCTGTGGTGGATGCCATGCAGCAGTTCTGCGGGGTTTCATCATCCCCCGGCGTAAACGACTTACTGTTTCGTTTGGGTAACGTTATTCGGAAACGGGGAAGGGCGCCTGCCGGTCTGGGGGAGAGTTTCCCCTTCAGGGATGTCAGTTTTGTTAAGCGCGAAATCATTATGCACCATGAATGCGCGCTTATGGATGCTGCAGAGGTCTCTGAAGTTTTAGGACCCAGAGGTGAATTTGCCGTTGCTGTGCGTGGTTATGAACACCGCCCCGGTCAGGTGGATATGGCGCGGGCGGTAGCTGAGTCGATAAACACGCAATCACACCTCATGGTTGAGGCAGGTACCGGCGTTGGCAAAAGCCTTGCGTACCTTGTTCCGGCAGCCTTCTGGAGCAGGAGCAACTCCATGCCTGTTGTAGTCAGCACCAACACAAAAAATCTTCAGGCACAACTCTGCGACAAAGATCTCCCCTCTATTCAGCGTTTGATGATGCCTGAACTTCGTTTTTCGATCCTTAAAGGACGCGGTAATTACCTCTGTTTGCGAAGGGTTCAGTATGTCCTAAGCAATCGCGAAGATGAACTCAGTGATGCCGAAAGCCTTTCAATGGTTTACGTTATGGCCTGGCTGGCTTCAACAAACAGTGGCGATCTTGATGAGATCAGGCATGATTGGCTCTGTGAAGGGGCAGGGGGGCTGCTTTGGCAGATTGGTTCACGGGCAGAGGAGTGCCCGGGACGCTCATGCCGTCACTACGGTCGCTGTTTCCTCCAGGGAGCAAGAGCTAAGGCCTGGGCCTCTGATATTATTGTTGCGAATCATTCACTTGTTTTTTCCGATATGGGATCACGCAGCCCTGTTCTGCCTCCGCACCGCCAGATGATATTCGACGAAGCTCATAACCTGGAAGAGGCTGCCACGCGCCATTTCTCTGTTGAGATATCGGCCAAGCGCCTGCGCCTGACGCTTCGTCGACTGTGGCGCAGATATGGTCGCTCGGGTCGCGGACTGCTCCGTTCGCTCACGAAGCAGATCCAAGGAGGGCGGTTGTCTTCCAACGCTACTACAGCAAAAAGACTTAATCGCGCATGCACTGCAGCCAAAACCCAGGTTGAACTGCTGGGTGGTGAGATGGGGGCTTTTTTCGATGCCATAGGCAAACTGCTGCCAAACGATGGTGTCTGCTCCCGCAGGCTTAAATCGGATGTTAAGGATGTAGATGAATGGGCCGATATTTGTGAGGCACGTAAAGTACTGCTCTCGCATGTCGGACAGCTTGCCCAGGCCCTCGATGCCCTCGCAGATATAATGAAAGAGGCCGCAGATGAGGAGATGGGCTTCGCTTATGATGCTACCTCCGAGCTTGCTGCGGCATCGTTGTGGATGCGTGAATTTTCGGCAGATGTAGAATTTGTTATGTCGCTTGATAGTGATGAGCATGTTTTCTGGATCGAACGGGGCGGCGGGAAGTACGCATCACCCGAGTTCTGGGCTGCACCGCTGAGGGTTGGCACGCAGCTTTCTGAGCAGCTTTATGCACAAAAAGATTCTGTTATATTCTGCTCTGCAACACTCTCTGTCGGTGGAAAGTTCAGCTTCATGAAGAACCGCCTTGGGGTAGATAAAATCCCGGAGGATCGCCTGAACCTACTGCAGGCGGAGAGTCCTTTTGATTATACGACACAGTGCCTGGTGCTTGTCCCTGTGTTCCTTCCCGATCCGGCTGCATCAGATGGCGAGTATACCCGGGAGCTCGCCGCTTTGCTGGCAGATCTGTTTATGCAGACCAGGGGGCGAGGGTTGGGATTGTTCACCAGTTATGCGATGTTACGTCAATGCTGTTCGCTTTTGAGACCAGCCCTTTCTGCAAGCGATATCCGAGTGCTTTCGCAGGGAGAGGGTGTATCACGGGAGCAGTTGACCGCTGTATTTCGCAAAGAGATCAGCTCTGTCCTGATGGGTACGCACTCCTTCTGGGAGGGGGTCGATGTTATGGGCGAGAGCCTCAGCTGTGTCGTTATGGCCAGGCTGCCTTTTGCCTCCGTAGGTGACCCTATAATCGAAGCGCGGTGCGAGCAGGTAGAGCGCGAGGGTCGCAGCTCATTTATAGGTTTTTCGCTTCCAAACGCAGTGATTAGGTTCCGTCAGGGGTTTGGCCGCCTTATCCGTCATCGCGGCGACAAAGGGGTTGTGGTTGTAACCGACAGCCGTATCATCACAAAGCGCTACGGCTGGGCATTTCGCCACAGCCTGCCATGCCGTACCATCAGCTGCACCAGTAAAGAGCAGTTTATGAAAGCACTGCATGAAGCCCTGCCAATGTAGAAAATCTAATCCCTCTCCCCATCCCCATCATAATCTTAATCGTAATCACTACCATCCCATAAACCGTCAACAGACACACTCATTTGTCCGACGTCATGGCAGTATACGGTGTGCTTTTTGAATATCCAAACCCAACAAGGAGTACCCAATATTGATCTCAAACAGGATAGCGGCCCAGTTTGCCAGCAGATCGGCTTCCGTGGGGTTCTGAATCACTTGCGGCTACCAACCGTAACGCGTTAGCT
>CAZAKU010000333.1:0-4880 GCA_964485765.1 uncultured Lentisphaerales bacterium | reverse complement strand
GATTACGATTCCAAGCAGGAAGAGTGCCGCTAGAAGGATTGCTGCCGATTGTTCACGCGGAGTCAGACTGATTCTTTTCAGCGCACCTGTGAGCCTCGTTCGGATTACAGCCCCGCTTTTTACCTTTTGTTTGAAGTCAGGCATGCACGCCTCATTATGAAACCGCAATATTAACCAATCGTCCCGGTACAACAATTATTTTGCGTATGGTTTTGCCGGCAATATGCCGCTGCACCTGTTCGCTCTGCTGCGCGTATGCCTCAATATCCTCGCGAGAAGTGGATGCCGGGACGCTGATATGTCCTCTCACTTTTCCGTTTACCTGCAGGACGAGTTCAATCTGGTCACGTTTGAGCGCTTCTTCGTTAACACTGGGCCACTGCGCTGAAAGAATGCCCTTCTCGTTGCCAAGTTCAACCCACAGCTCTTCGGCTATATGCGGGGCAAATGGGGATAGCAGCAGAATCACGGTGGTGATTGCCTCGCAGAATACCGCCCGCTGTGATTCATCGGCTGCTTCATCAATAGGCAGATCGTCGATAGCATTCATAAGCTCCATGATCTGGGCGATAGCGGAGTTGAAGTGAAACGCTCCGTCCATATCATTTGTTATCTTCTGTATGCATTCATGCAGTTTGCGATACAGGTCACGTTCATCGGCGCTCAGCTTATTGATATCGACTGTAAGCTCTGACGAGGAACGCAGCAGTTCGCGATGCAGGAATACGCGACGCCATACACGCCGCAGGAAACGGTATGCACCCTCGACACCTGCATCATTCCACTCGGCATCCTTCTCGGGGGGGCCTATGAAGAGGGTATAAAGGCGAACGGTGTCTGCACCGTATGATTCCAGCAGCTGTACGGGGCTTACAACGTTGCCCTTGCTTTTCGACATCTTCTGCAGTTTGCCGCTGTCGTCCTTTTTGCAGATCATTCCCTGGGTAAACAGCTTGGCAAATGGCTCTTCGAAGTTTATCAGGCCCAGATCGTGTACAGCTTTGGTAAAGAAGCGCGCGTACATGAGATGCAGAATGGCGTGTTCTATGCCACCTATATACTGGTCTACGGGGAGCCAGTTGTTGCATGCTTCTGTGTTAATTGCCTGATTTTCATCACGGGCGTTCAGGTAGCGCAGGAAGTACCATGAGGAATCAACAAAGGTGTCCATTGTGTCGGTTTCACGTCTTGCAGAAACACCGCATACAGGGCAGGCGACCTTCACAAACGATTCACTTCTGGCCAGTGGCGACTCTCCGTCGGGGCGGAATTCAACATCATCCGGCAGTGATACAGGCAGATCAGATTCGGGGACGGGTACCAGTCCGCAGGCATCGCAGTAGATCATGGGAATGGGGGCACCCCAATAGCGCTGTCGGCTTATGAGCCAGTCACGCAACCTGAAGTTAATCTTTCTGCGGCCGAAGTCGTTGGCTTCAGCATGTTCTACCATGGCCATGATTGCATCGCGGTTTGCCATTCCGTCGAATTTTTCTGAGTTAACACAGACTCCATCATCTATGTATGCATCTGCCATCTCTTCCAGAATCAGACTCTGTTCCGGGTTCTGAATGCTGAGACGTATCTGTAGACCGTAGTTATGTGCAAAGGCCCAGTCACGTGTGTCGTGTGCCGGTACAGCCATAACGGCGCCGGTGCCGTACATAAGAACATAGTTTCCAATCCATAAGGGGATCTTCTCTCCATTGAACGGGTTGGTTACATAGCGCCCGGTGAATACACCGCGCTGTGCACCTTCATCGGATTCACGGTCGAGGTTGGTTAGTTTGGCACATTCTGCGATGAGTTCATGGACCTCGCCCTCCTGTGGCAACCCCTTGACGAGAGCCTTCACCTGTGGGTGCTCAGGTGCGAGTACCATATATGTGGCGCCATATATGGTGTCTACACGAGTTGTGAAGCATGTGATCTTTTCGATAGCATCCGGATTGCCGTCATCTCTGGGGCAAAGGCCAAAATCGACCTCGCAGCCTTCGCTGCGGCCTATCCAGTTACGCTGCATAGTTTTGACGCGATCCGGCCATCCGTCAAGTGTGTTGAGGTCATCAAGCAGACGTTGAGCGTAATCGGTGATTTTGAAGAACCATTGTTCCAGAGCTTTCTGCTCTACCTCGCTCTCACAGCGTTCGCAACAGCCGTCTACCACCTGTTCATTTGCGAGAACAGTGTTACAGTCAGGGCACCAGTTAACATTGGACTCTTTGCGGTAGGCTAATCCCTTTTCGTAGAACTTCAGAAAAAGCCATTGTGTCCAACGGTAGTAATCAGGCAGGCATGAAGCTACCTCACGTTCCCAGTCGTAACAGCAACCCCAGTCACGCAGCTGACCCTTGATGACGGAGATATTGTTAAGCGTGCTTTCGCGCGGATGTGTGCCGGACTTGATGGCGGCATTCTCTGCTGGAAGCCCGAAAGCATCCCACCCCATAGGTGAGAGAACATTGTAGCCGCGCATCTTTTTGTATCGGACAACGGCATCTCCGATTATGTAGTTGCGCCCATGCCCGACGTGCAGTGTCCCGGAGGGGTAGGGGAACATCATCAGGCAGTAGTACTTGTTTTTCGTCTCTTCGGTGTCCACCTTGAAGAGCCCGCTATCTTCCCAGAATGACTGCCACTTCTGCTCTATTTCGTAAAAGGGATATTTTTCTTTCATGTTAAACCGGATTTGCTGTTACGTCGCTCAGTAATACACCGTGACACGGTGAGTAAATAAATGTTCAGTTGAGTTGGGTGGTTATTACGGTGCAGAGGTAGATGGCTTGTCGGCTGAGCGAACAAATTCATTTGCTTCCCAGTATCCCCCGAAGAGCTTCTCGTTCTCCTTGTTCCTGTAAACGCCGTAACCTGTCATCTTGTCGTTGATCCAGTCTCCCTTGTAGCTTTCACCATCGTCAAATATGAATTCACCGACGCCTTGCATAAGATGGCCCTGCGCCCATGTGCCCGTAAGGTTGCCGCCATTGCTGAATGTATATGTGCCCTCTCCGTGGGGCAGGTTACGCTTCCATTCGCCAACATAGTTTTCGCCATTCGGAAGGGCGTAGGTGCCATAACCCTCTTTACGTCCCTCAACCCATTCGCCGTCGTATGTTTCATTCTCGCTGAAGGTTATTACTCCGCGTCCATGAAGCATCCCTTTGTACATCGTTCCGCTGTAGGTGGATCCATCGGGTAAGCGCTTGAATTTTATGATTTGCGAAGTGGTGGTGTTTGATGCACTGTTGACCGGCGGCCTCGGAGATGATGCGGAGGTGGGTGCTCTCGGGTCAGGTTGGGGTGCAGGTTCTGCAACCGGCTCCGGCTTGGCGGGTGCTTCGTGAGTGTCGAAAATCTGTCGCATAGCGTCATCTTTTGCATAGTAGCCGGGGGTATGGTTGTCTTTCGAAAGCGATTTCGAATCAGCTCCATTCTTAAGGAGGAATTCAGCCATTTTAGTTGCGTTATGAAATGAAGCCTGGTGCAGCGGAGTGAATCCGGTGCTGTTCTTTTTCATGAGATCTGCGCCGTTTTCGCAGAGGACATAAGCGATCGCAGGGGAATCACCATTAGATGCCCAGTGCATAGGGGTACTTCCTTGTGCGGTCTCAGCATTGACGTCGGCGCCATGTTTGATCAGAAGTTTGCCTATATCTTCATCGTTGCTGTATGCAGCCCAGTGAAGAGGCGTTGATTTC
The DNA here is from genome assembly GCA_964485765.1 of uncultured Lentisphaerales bacterium. GTDB lineage: Bacteria > Verrucomicrobiota > Kiritimatiellia > RFP12 > CAZAKU01 > CAZAKU01. The sequence continues at coordinate 1,182 of CAZAKU010000333.1, read as the reverse complement.
AAATCGGTTCGAGCATTGACATTGGCGCCGTTGTCTATCAGCAGCTTCGCAATGCCGAATTTACGATTCTTGGCAGCAAGGTGCAGGGGAGTCGCACCTCCATCGGTCGTTATGGTGTTGAGTGCGGCCCCGTGCTGCTTTAGGAGTTCAGAAATCTTACTCTCATCTCCCTTCTCGATAGCACTTTGTATTACCTCGTTTGTGGAGGCCATGACGGCTGTGCATGAAAGGAGTAATAGGATATGTGAAAAAGTGAGTATTTTGTTCATAATGCGTAGTTCCCTGTTCAACTATTCGTAAAGTAAATTGATTCACTAATATAGGTGAGAAAGCGCGGTTTTGCAAGTGTGAGTTTCCTGCGTATCTCTTTGATAATGCGCAGTTCCAGGGTTGCCGTGTCATTTCATGAACTTTCGCGCCGAAATCGTGTAGAGTGCCGTTGTTGCTGGGGGAATTCGCCGAACTCGCATAGTGCTCAATTACAGACGGTTTAGGGTTAGAGTCTGCAATAGCGGCGCTATGCGGGGCTGCCGCAGGATGTTCATACTATCCGGATTAGAGCCCGCAGTGACATTTTGGTCTGAGGGTCTTTTCGCTTTCATCAGGTATAATAGATGCATCACCCGTAGCATCTACGCAAACAAAAGTCATTGTTGCGGAGCAGATAGTGTTCTTTGCAACGCACCCGCAGACGTGAACCTGTATGGATGTGCGACCCTTTTTTGTGCGCTTGGCGCAGAATGTTACCAGATCACCGAGATGTGCCGGCTTGTTGAAACTGAACTCTGCGGCGCGGGTGACGAACCGAAGCTCGCCGTAGCAGCTCTGCAGCAGGCAGTAAGCAATGGTGTCTATCTCTGCCATCATGTGTCCGCCAAATAGGTGGTTCTGATGGTTGAGATGTTCTGATCGAACCATAAACACGTTCGATATTTCTGAATCATGGCCAGTTTTCATATTAGTAACCTAGTTAATGTCCAGCTTCCCATATATCGAACCCTTCTCCCGTTCGATATTTCTGAATTATGGCCAGTTTTCATATTAAGTAACCTGGTTGGCTTCCGGTTTTCCTATGACGAAAAGAGTGTCGCCTAGCTGTATGGTTGTAGCAGGTTCGGGATCGAAGAGGTGTTCTCCTCCCTCTCTGACGATAGCAACAACCATTCCGCCTATCTCTTTGCG
>CAZAKU010000332.1:0-3461 GCA_964485765.1 uncultured Lentisphaerales bacterium | reverse complement strand
GGATAATAGCCATCACAACCTGCTTGCCCTTGTTGCCAAGAGAGGTAGCCTGAGCCTTAAGAATACCGTTCTTGATGGACGGGAAGAGCATAACAGCCAGAATACCTATGATCGCAATAACAACCATCAGCTCAATAAGTGTAAAACCTTTCTTACTACGTGATATGTTTTTCATTTGATTATCTCCTTTAAAAACAGTAAATGCGTGCACCATTCTCTCACTACTAAACTACACACCCAGTATCTCATCTTCAGTCAAGAAGGTCAACCTAAAATTATGACAACCAGCGATTACAGAACAAGCGACATAACATGCTGAAGATCAAGGACTTAAGCACCAAACTATATCCATAAAAGACAGCTGTTTTCCTCTAATGGGAGCTATTGCCCGGAAATGGCGATATTCAGAGAGATGCATCGGGTCAGGAGTGACACGAACGCAGCGGAATAGAGCAACGCCGAAAAGATCACCGCCATCGTCCGCGACGGTCGAAAGCGCGAACAATATGAGTAACCGCGGGCGAGGGATCGTTACGATTCCCCACGACCTCCACAATGTCGAAGCGGTACGATGTAACGGCATGCCGCATCCGGCTGATGTATCGCATACCGCTCTGCGCCAGCAGACGTCTTTTGCGGTAATTAACGGCTTCCGCCGGGCGCCCCTCTTTTGCGGTAGCGCGCGCTTTCACCTCCACAAAAACCAGTTGTTCGCCATCACGGGCAACAATATCGATCTCACCGCGGCCTATTCTGACCCTGCGCCCGAGAATGCGGTACTTTTTAGCACGCAGGCATTTTACCGCCAGATCCTCACCCCACTCCCCAGTCAGCAGATGTGGCGCACGCGGCATCTTCCCGCTGCTGCGCCGTATAAATCCCCTGATTTTTTCAAGCAAGCTCATTCGGTCCCCTTAAACTGGATAGACCAGGCAATCGTAGATACCAGTGTGCTGTTTTTGATACGCTATTTATGGGACAGGACACTAAACCCCGGGCAGATGCATCTGGGACATTTCACTTACAGGCCTGAAGCTGCGTCGATGCTGCGGAGTTGGCCCCAGAGAGAGCAGTGCACAGGTATGCGCTTTGGTACCGTAGCCCTTATTATTTGCAAACCCGTATCCCGGATACTGCTTATCGAGCTCACACATAAAGCGATCACGAAACACCTTGGCTATAACGCTGGCAGCCGCAATCAGAAGGCTTTTACTGTCGCCTTTAACAATTGCTGTTGATGGGCAGGGAAGCCCGCGTACGGGAAGCCCGTCCACAAGCAGATGATCCGGCATCGGGGAGAGCTCAGCCACCGCCCTTGCCATAGCCCGGTGTGTAGCACGCAGGATATTGATCTCATCAACCTCCGCTGCTTCAGCCACACCGACACCGATCTTAACTTCGGTGTGCTGCTGTAACCAGGCGTAGAAATGTTCGCGGCGGGCGGGTGTCAGCTGTTTACTGTCGTTCAGAGCACTGAGATCATTGCGGAATGAATCTTCGGCAAGGGCCCTTGACATACAAACAGCCGCGGCAACCACTGGTCCTGCCAATGGTCCGCGGCCTGCTTCATCGACCCCGGCAAGAGTTTCGTCGGGGTGCGAGTGCCAATGTTTAAGCTCAAAAGAGAGCATGGCTACTATCGGCGGATACGCTCACGCAAACGCGCCTTCTTACCAACGCGATCGCGCAGGAAGTAGAGCTTTGCACGGCGGACATGCGAGGAACGAATTACCACAACATTAGCCACATATGGTGAGTGAACCGGAAATACCTTTTCGACGCCTACTCCGTAAGAGATACGGCGCACAGTGAAAGTCTCGGTAGAGCCTCCACCATCACGGGCTATAACAACGCCGGCGTAGAGCTGAATACGCTCTTTTTCGCCTTCGCGGATACGGCAATGGACCTCTACATTGTCGCCAATTTCAAATTTTGGCATCTCTTCTTTAAGCTCTTCAGCGTTAATCTTATCAATTACGTCCGCAATCATGACTCTATCTCCACGGTGCCCGCTCGCGATCCTCGCGTCGGCCCGATTTTCCGACCTCGTCGTCCTGTTTAACCTAACCTCTACCGATCCAAAAGATCGGGGCGTCGCTCCTGTGTACGGCTCAGCGCCATATCTCTGCGCCACTTGGCAACCGCCACATGGTTACCACCCATAAGCACATCCGGCACACGCATCCCGCGGAACTCGTCCGGGCGCGTGTACTGAGGGTATTCCAACAACCCTTCCTGAAACGACTCATCCTGAGTCGCTCCGTCACCACCCAGCACACCGGGCAGCAACCTGACCACAGCATCCACAACCACTGCGGCCGGCAAAGCGCCATTCGTAAGAACATAGTCGCCGATGCTTATTTCATCGGTTACCAATGTCTGTCGAACTCGCTCATCCACCCCCTCATAGTGTCCGCAAAGAAACACCAGATGCTGTTCATCAGCCAGTTCATGTGCGACCTTCTGTGAGAAAGGACGCCCCTGGGGGGTCATTAAAATCACACGGGAACGATCAGTAGCCACTGCTTCAACCGCATCAAAGAGCGGTTCCGGCTTCATAACCATTCCCGGCCCGCCGCCATACGGACGGTCATCCGTAGTTCGACGTGCATCACAAGTGAAATCCCGTAAATCAACAGTACGAAATCTCACAGCACCACGCTTCGCTGCACGACGTAACATACTCTCCTCCAGGAAGCCGTTCAGCATTCCCGGAAAGATCGTTATCACATCTATGGACAGCGGAGCATCCATAATAAAGAGCTGCCGCAGCTTATTCCGCGGTAGCATTCTCCGTACGGCGGGCACGCTTCACAAGGCTCTTAACAGTATCGCTGGCCTGTGCACCATTTGCTGTCCAGTAATCAATACGATCCATCTTGAGGTCGAAGTTATTCTCACTCATCTTGGGGTCATACCACCCAAGAGTTTCGATGAAGCGTCCATCACGAGGACTGCGGGTATCCGCTGCCACGATACGATAAGAGGCTGCGTTTCGCGCCCCCGTTCTTGTTAATCTTATCTTAACTGCCATATTTCCTCCGGTCAAAGGGCACGAACTATAGCCATAGCCGCCACCTAAATGCAAGCATTCTTCGCCATCTTGTTCATTTTCGTTTAAAAAAGGAGGTGATCCGCACCACCCAATCCATCTATTCAGCCCCTTTTCGGGCTGTTTTTACCGTCTTTTTTGCCACTTTTTCATTCTTCCGCTTCAGGGAAAGTTTATCACCCGAAGCAGACATAACAATCGTACACGGGGGAGTAAACTCTCCGTGAAGCAGAGCCTCCGCCATAGGATCTTCGATGTACCGCTCTATCGCACGCCTCAGCGGACGGGCGCCCATAGCGGGATCCAGGCCTTTCACCACCAGAAACTTGCGTGCGGAAGCAGAGAGCTGCAATCGAATCTCGCGGGCCTCTATGCGCTTACGGACCTGCTGCAGCTCGATATCAAGAAT
>CAZAKU010000331.1:0-3892 GCA_964485765.1 uncultured Lentisphaerales bacterium | reverse complement strand
AATGTCACGAGCTCAGTTGGTGGTGCTGATATATATTACCTCATTCTCTGTGCTCTCTGTGAGCTCTCAGTGAAAAATCTTTGTGAAAGACAACGCTATAAGCAAATTATGCAACACAAGGAATGACAGGACCTCTAAAAGACAAGGGATTTACCCTCTTTTTGGGTGTTTCTGGGACTCTATGGGATGGTAGTGATTACGATTAGGAGCAGGGAGGTCTGGACCCCTCTGCTCCGATTTTTGATACCGATTTTAATAGCGATTAAGAACTGCAAAGTTTATATGTTCTTATCTCGAATGGGTTTAGTTCCAGTTCAACGCTGCTGTTTGTCTGGATGCTCTCTCCATCATTCCACTCCATTAGGTCTGTTTCGGTCAGAGTGGAACCTTCATTGAGGATCAGGGTTCCGCTTGAGTGTCTCCCGCGGGTTTCGACCAGACGAAGGATCCATTCATCCCCTTTCTCTGCACGCTTGAGTACTTCAAGTGAGATGGCTTCGGCTTCGAGTCTGCAGGGCAGGGCGCCGGTTTTGTTTTCGCAGCCATCAAGGATCAATGGTGGCTGATTCAACATGGCGGCCTGCGGTATGACCTCGGACTCAATGAAGGAGCCGTTGTGAGGGAGCAGACTGTACGTGAAGCTGTGCTTGCCGTAGTCAGCATCGGGGTCCGGTTCGGTGGGTGAGCGCAGCAGGTTCAGGTCGATTACATTTTCGGCCAGTTTATAGCCGTACTTACAATCGTTAAGCACAGCCATGCCGCTGTCGTGATCGGAGAGATCGACGTAGCGATGTGACGCCACCTCGAATTTGGCCATGTCCCAGCTTGTGTTCCTATGCGTCGGACGCCGCAGGTAGCCGTACTGGATTTCGCAGGTTGCCTCAGATGCCCGTATCGTCGTGGGGAAGGCAACGCGCAGCATACGGTGCATCTCGCGCCAGTCGACGTTTGTCTCGAAGTCGAGGCGGCGGCTGTTGACAGGGAGTACTATCTGCTGAGAGATAGTCGAGCTGCCTATCTTCAGTTCAAAGCGGATGCGATTGCGCACTGGGCCGTCGGGCATACGGGTGTATGAAACTGACTGTGCGTGTTCGAGCAGGTTCTGCTCGTACCATAGGTCGATATCCCAGGCATCGAAGCAATGCGGAATATCGACATATAGGGAGAAGAGGTTGGCTTTGTCGCCTTCAGGAAGGCATTCGCGCTCTGTCTGTTTGTCGTATATGCTGCTGATTGTTGCATCCGGCGCAAAGGTGTAGCGGATGAATTCATTCTCCAGAACAAGTTCGTTTTGCGCAGTCGGGGCGGCCACAGGTGAAACCGGGGCTCCGCGACGCAGGGATGTCAGACTGTAAGGGGCGAGGCTGGTGAGTGCGAAGCAACCACCCTCCTCCTCCTGAACCGCGAGATCGCTGCCAGTTGCATCGATTACCTGGTGGCCGGCCCAGCTGTCGGGTAAGCGAATGGGAGCGCTAAAGGCTGCACCCAGAGAGTTCATGAGGGTTACAGCGGAGTCGCTGTCGCAGAATAGAGTTTTGGCAGCGTTCGCGATCAGTTCATTACAGGTTGCAATACCATCGGCGTAGTCGCGTTCCGCCTGTTCATAGACCATGCGTATGCTGGATCCGGGAAGAATGTCGTGGAACTGATTGGTAAGCAGTTTCTTCCAGGTGGCATCCAGTGTTTTGCGCGGGTAGTCGCAGGGCTCCAGCATGGAGCAGAGCATTTCAGTTTCGCGCAGCTTGAGCTCGAGTTTGCGATTCCCCTTCTTTGTTGCAGCCTGAGTGGTGAAGGTTCCGCGATGGACCTCCAGATATAGTTCGCCACTCCATGATTCAAATTGGTCGGCTTTATCGCGCAATTTTTCGAAGTAGCTTTCGGCAGTGCCGAATTTGACGGTCGGGGCTCCATTAAGGGACTTAAGTCGGAGCCCGTTCTCAATGTGGGTCTCTGATGGCCCACCACCGCCATTTCCTATACCGAATAGAGATGTGAAATCATCCAGAATTGCATTTTCCTTAAAGCGTGTCTGGGCGTTGCACAAGTTGGATGGAAGCAGAGTGCCGTTATAGTCATTTTCGGGGGGGAAGTGGGTTATTACCTCTGTGCCGTCGATGCCGCGCCAGCGGAATGTGTTATGGGGGAACTCGTTGTGCCGGCTCCAGGAGAGCTTCTGTGTCAGGAAGAAGTCGACACCGGCTTTTTGCATAATCTGAGGGATGGCGGCGGAGTAGCCGAATACATCGGGTATCCAGAGGTTGTGCACATCAACTCCGAATTCATCCATAAAGAAGTTCTTGCCGTGCAGGAACTGTCTGACAAGTGACTCGCCGCCGGTGATGTTGCAATCAGCTTCGACCCACATGCCGCCCTGGCATTCCCAGCGTCCCGCTTTTACCGCGGCGCGTATCTTCTCGTAGAGTTCTGGGTAGTGATCCTTTACAAATGCGTAATGCTGGGGTTGTGAGGCGCCGAAGATGTAATCCGGATAGCGCTCTATCAGGTCAATCTGGCTGGCAAATGTACGTGCTGATTTCCTGATAGTTTCGCGGACCGGCCATACCAGCCTGTATCAATGTGGGCGTGACCAACTGCGTTGACATTAAGGTCGGCCGGGTTGGGTTCAACGCTGAAGACAGGGCGGAGAACTTCGCGGGCGGCGGCGGCATTTGAAGTGTCATCTGCAAAGGCATCTATTGCATGCGTTAGGGCGTGCAGGATTTTGTTGCTTCGGGGGGATAGTTTGGGGAGCACTGAATACAGATTGTACAGGACCTCCATGTCGAGCATCAGGTGCCACAGATCGTCGTTGAACTGAACAAGCTGCATGCTTACAACAGATCCGGTGTAACTGCCATGGCGTTCGGGGGCCATGCGTTCGGCATCGGAGTTACGCTTGATTCCGAATAGTGAATTGGCCGCGGCCTCGATCCACAGGTCTACAGTTTCTCCGCCCTGGCAGGGGTCGAAGAGGTGATAAATGTCTTTTACGAATGTTGTGCTGAAAACAGATTGATTGGTGAGACCGTAGAGGGGGCATCCGCTATCAGAGAAGATAAGAGCTTCACCATTGAAATTGGCGTTAAGTGATACTTTTTTTCCTTTCCATTCTGGGGGTACGCTGCCTGTGATGTGGATCCAGGCGCTTTGCCATGCATCGCCCCATTTTTGGCCCACCTTGAGTTCTCTGAACTCTGAGGGAACATCTTCGCGCTCTGCAAAGGGTATGGGTTCATCCGACACACGGCAGACCGCCTGCAGGGGCGCATGATCGGCGTGGAACTGCTTTTTGATCTGCTTCAGAAAAAGGTCGATTCGTCTGCTGTTAATGGAGTTAAGCTCTCTGCGCATGATGGTTCTCCGGAGGTGTGGTCTATAAATGAGACGGGAGTGGAAACTGGAAGGGTAAACTACTGCGCTTTCAGTTCAAGAAGAAAAGAGAAAAGATGCGTTATCACTCGCTGAATGGGATGCGCTTAACGGATGCATGGATATGCGGTCCGGTTCCCTTCTTGTGTTCGTAAAGGACCCAGTCGAAACCGGCTGCCCAGCATAACTTTGCCAGCTCTTCGAGCGGGATCTGGTCGCAGGTAAGGTCGAGTGCCCGCCCTTCGCGGTGTAATGAGCGCTGGACGTGGATTCCTGTAGGCCTGAAGGCCTCCTGTACTTCAAGGGTGGAGCCGGGATGGTGCTTGAGCAGGAGATTGAGGAGACGCCGGAACGGCTCTTCGGCAGCACGGTTGAATGTGTGGTCACACTCGACATCCTTCTCCTTGCTGTCGTTATCGCTCTCCCAGTAAACTCGTGGGTCATCCACATATACAAGGTCTCTGCCGGCAGAAAATGTTTCCATATCAATTGGGTCCGAGCAATTTATCTCACGCGGACCGGG
>CAZAKU010000330.1:0-10314 GCA_964485765.1 uncultured Lentisphaerales bacterium | reverse complement strand
CCAAAGGTCGCCGGATCGAACCGGCCGGGAACATCCACCTGATCTTCTCCCTCGTAGGGCTGCGTAGACTTGCCATTAAAGAAACTGGTGACGTGACGAAACTTCTGGGTCTCGGCAATCCGCAACTGACGCATTCCGGCGCGAGAGACTACCTCACCAAGCAGATTCTCCATACCACCGCCGGCATCCATCGCCCCCAGCAGATATTCGGTGAACTCATCCCAGTAACGGGTGAAGCCTAGGAATGTGATATCGCGACGTACTGCACGTGTCCCGGCATAGTCGTCATTAACAAATGCCTCAGTGAGCTGAATCGCGCGATCCTGACGATAATTCGTATGCATAATGCAATCGCCATCGCGAACACCGTCATAATCAGCAAGCACCATACAGGGGATATATTCGTCGAACATCTCGACACCATCGGGGGTGACATCCTCCGCATATGAGAGTTCAACCCCTTCAACCACATCAGCGACGTTGCGCCCTTCCGCCTGTACAATGCAGCGGTATGCTTTATCTGTAAGGCCGTAATTCTGCGAACGATCCATAGAGTAATAGCGCCCCATTGCCGTCCCGATGCGGCAATTGCCAACGCCATCCATCTCACGCTGCAGGCGGGCGAGATACTCAAGGGTGCTGCGTGGAGGGGTATCGCGGCCATCCAGGAAGGGGTGAATAACGATCTCACCCGCCGGATTCTCTTTACGTGCGCGCTGCATAATTTTGAACAGATGCTCCTGATGAGCATGCACTCCCTCATCCTGAAGAAGCCCAAGCAGGTGCAGCCGACTGCCGTTACTTACCCAGGAAGCGATCATCTGCTTCCACTTCTCTACCTCAAAAAGCTCGCCGCGGCTAAGGCCGTCATCAATTCTTTTGAGCTCCTGAACAACAATACGCCCGGCACCCATATTCAGGTGGCCGACCTCACTGGAGCCCTGGTACCCATCAGGCAGCCCCACCGGCTCCCCGGCACACTTAAGCCTTGCCCATGAGTAGTTCGCCTTAAAAGTATCTATATTCTTTGTGTCGGCATCGGCAACAGCATTGCCGTCCTTACGTGGATTCAAGCCCCATCCGTCACGAATAATCAAAGCTACCGGTCGCGTCATATCTCTTCACCTTTCAAAAAACCGATGCGAAACGCAACGGTATATACGTAGACACACAAAAAACGGGCCAAAAACCCCATAACGCCGCTTCACCAAGAAGAAGCCACCTTCATCTCAAATGACGGGGACACCCGTAAAAGCCACAATTACACCTGAGCTGGCCGGATTCGGCAAGCATTTTCGCAATTGACAGCTACTCAACAATGGCTATTTCTGGGACAGCACACTAGACGTAAGCATAAAAAAATCGTACCTTATCGCCTGTTTGCATCAACCCGGACTGCAACAGAAAGACAGATAACCTATGAAAACCGATCTAATACTCACCCCCGAAGAGATGCGCCGCAAACGCGACCAGCTTCACTCGAACGGGAAAACACTCGCCTTCACAAATGGATGTTTCGACATACTGCACGCCGGTCATGTCCAATACCTAACCTTCGCCCGCGAGCAGGCCGACGCCCTATGTATAGGGATAAACTCCGACGCCTCCGTTAAGCGGCAGAAGGGAGAGCTGCGCCCCATAGTTCCGCAGGAGGAACGGGCGGCACTGCTCTCTGCCCTGCGCTGCGTAGACTATGTTGTGCTCTTTGATGAGGATGAACCGCGCGACCTGATCGGCAAGATATTGCCCGATGTGCTGATCAAAGGTGCGGACTGGGCGCACTATGTGAGCGGACGTGACATAGTAGAGGCCAATGGCGGCAAAGTGGTCCTGGCAGAGATGCTGCAGGGACGATCCACAACCAATATTATTGAGAAGATTATTAAAGCCCACAAAGAGGCGCAGAGCTGATATGCCCCTTTCACTAAAGACAAACCGCTCTCTATGCAAAAAACTGCTTATGGCAGTGATCCTTCTTGCAGGGCTAGCCCAATACACCTTCGCTGACGAGAATCGTGAAATCGGCATCGCCTTTATCCCTGACGAAAAGGTAAAGGTAACCGCTGGTGAAAAAGCTCAGGCAGAGCTGACACTTGAGTTCCCCGGGAAGAGCACACTGAAGCTGAAACTGTCGTCGGAAGATAGCTTCACCATCGGGGAGACTGAGTTCAGCATATCAATCCCATCCGGAGCCCCCACAAACATCGTGTTTATGGCACATGTTGTCAATCGCGACCTGCACTGGTTCCAGCGGGTTAATCGCGTGCACCTGCAACCCGGAATAACCAACAAAACAACGGTCTCTTTTGAGCCGGGAGCCAGAGAATGGCGGCCACTGGGGCACCATGGCGGCTGGAATGGACGAACAATGCTCAACCCGCGTGAGGTGGCGATCAACCTTTACAGCGATGTCGCTTACACAGGAGTCTGCGATGTCGCCATACAGAGAGCCGAAAGATACAACGATACGCGCCCTCCCGTAATCAGCGCCGTACGCCCCTCAGGCAGGAATCTGGGGACATATTCCCGCTACGAAGTCAGTCTGTCGCTACCGGACCGCTACCGCGACCCTTACGATATCAATCAGGTTCACCTCAGCGCCACGTTCACCCACAGCAACACCCCGCCAGTCACAGTCGACGGGTTTTATTTCCAGAACTACTTCCGTACCGTGGCCACAACCGGGGAGGTGATCACCCCCCATGGTGCACCCGGATGGCGCATTCGCTACTGCCCCACAAAACCGGGCACCTACAACTGCACGATCAAGGTAAAAGATTCTTTCGGAGAAGCTTCGCACCCGACCCTCACATTCAACGTCACCAATTCATTCGCACGCGGTATCGCAAGAATCAGCGAGAAGGACCCGCGTTACTTCGAGACATCAAACGGTGATTTCTTTTTTCCTGTCGGACACAACATACGCTCTCCCTTTGATGCACGAATGGACAAGCAGTTCCCCTGGCGCGACAGGCGCAAAGAGGGGTCATTCGCATATAATCGTTATTTCAGTGACATGCAGGCCCATGGCGAAGATCTGGCCGAGGTATGGTCTTGCGCCTGGTCACTGGGTCTTGAGTGGACCCCACGCGACCATGGTTACCACGGTGTCGGCGACTACAACCTGATCCATGCCTGGGAGCTGGATCATGTTCTCAACATGGCTGAAAAGCGCGGCATCTACATAAATCTCGTACTGAAGAACCACGGACGCCTAAGCACTTTCTGTGACCCCGAATGGGTGGACAACCCATACAACACAGCCAACGGCGGGTACCTCAAGGACCCCATGGACTTCTTCGATAACCAACGCGCCATAAATGACAGCGAGAAGCTGTTCCGCTATATGATTGCCCGCTACGGAGCATACGCCAACATATTCGCCTGGGAGCTATGGAGCGAGCTGAACCTTATCGGACACGGACAGCGCACGCCCAACCCGCACCATCAGGGACGTGTTGTGACATGGCACCAGCACTTCGGCAAATTCTTCAAGAAGAACGACCCGTGGAAGCACCTTGTGGCGACACACGTATCCAGTGACTACAAAATGCAGAACCCGGCTCTTGTGAAACTAAAAGAGATGGATCACGCACCTGTCGATGCTTACCACGCCTCAAGCAACCCGCTTTACATAGTTGGCCTCATTAACAGCACAACCACATATAACGCGACTTTCAACAAACCGGTTATTATCACAGAGTTCGGTGGCTCTCCCCATGCAGGAGGCAAGCAGTTTCTCGAGCGCGAACTGCACTGTGCGCTATGGTCATCTACCTGCAGCGGCATTGCCGCAACCCCCCTGTTCTGGTGGTGGCAACTGATTGAAGAGGCGGAATTTTATCCCATGTATGCCGCCATCGCAAAATTCATGAAGGATGTCGACCTGCGAGATCCGCGCTTAAAGAAAACGCAACTCACGATCAGTCACGAAAGCGGTGTACGTTACGCTATGAAATCAATTGCCATGATATCGCCGGAACAGGCCATAGGGTGGATATATGTTAACGACACTCTGATCTGGATGAACCGTAAGAAGGTCGAGGAATGCGGCAGGCAGAATACGACCATCAGAAACCTAAACGATGGGATATACCGCATAACATTTATAGATACCGCTACCGGGGAATCCGTACACACCTACGAAGAGCGCTCCCGCGATGGAAGCATGCCGCTTAAGATAATTCCGTTCACGCGTGATATCGCCTTCAAAATTTCTGCGATCACAAAGTGACACGGACACACGGACGGGGAGTGGCTTGCATGGGCGGCACAAGAGAAAGATGCTGCTGCCGGGGATGCGCAACTATATGGCACGCAGGTGCTCCTTGCGCATTTTTTGCGGCAATCCTGCTGGTTTGCTCTGCATTCTCCGAAAGATCTTTTCTGAATTCGAAATCGCTATCGGGATCGGGATCGCTATCAAAATCTTATCCTCGCTGATCGCCGGTGCTGTAATTAGTGACGTTAGAGTTCTCACACCCGCCCGTTAGCCGGGCTCAAGCTCCCGAAGCTCACAAAGGAGAGGGGGAGGAGTGAGATTGAGATTGTTTAACCACGGATGGGCACGGATGGGCGCGGATTAGATAAGAGTTTTTGGCCACAAAGAAGCGCAAGAGGCACAAAAACACCGACCGTCACAGATTTACACGAGCCTGTAAAGTTATCTGTGTAACTCAGCAATTCGGCCAGCAGATATCACCTGTTGTTTCATCTTCGTATACAGTGGCATTGCTGACAGGGATGCACGTGCCACTGAGGGAGATGTCGTTGACATCGAATCGATTTTCATCGCACGAAGGCACAGAGCCACGAAGAGCTTCACTCAATATACCCATTCAGGAAACGAGTGATGACAGCTCTGAAACCTTCGCCAAAGAGAGTCCACTGTGTCGAATCTGGATGATTGCTTACCTCACTTTCATTCGTCTTTGTGGCTCCGTGGCTTCGTGCGAGCTCTCTTGTCTCCAGCTCTTCCATCACCGTCAAACCGTAGTGCTGTGATCAACAAGAGCACTCCTCTGTGCTACGCCAGTGACCTCCCTTTTGCGAATTCTGCGCATTTTTGCGGCAATACTCTATATTGTCTGCATTCTGCGTGGACTCTTTCCCAAATTCGCTATCGCTATCGGGGTCGCTATCGAAATTGTCTGATGAACATTCTTATTTCACAAGGAACTACTGATCGCTTAATAATCCCGTAGGGCGAACATTTCGCCTCCTTGGAGCGGTCCCGGAAATAGTGTGTCAAAGATGGGAGCGTCACTGAATCTCAATTGGCCTTTGCCGCATCCTCTTCAGCGTAAACACGCAGTTTTCGGTGAAGTGTTCTACGGCTTATACCCAGCTCTTCGGCAGATTTAGTGCGGTTATTATCGTTACGCCTTAAGACTGCCATTATCTTGGCCCGCTCAGTTTCGGCCAGTGAACCGCCGGCGGATACACGCAGAGAACCTGAGGCAAGTGATACGCCATCACGAGCTGAAGCTTCACGGATATTCAAAGGGATATCGCCGGCTGTAAGGCGGTCGCCTCGCGAGAGAACCACCATCTTCTCAATTGTATTGCGTAATTCGCGCACATTCCCGGGCCAGCTGTAGGATGAGAGGATATTGACCGCTTCGGTTGTCATTCCGCTTATTTCACGAGCATTATTCTTGTTGAAAATTTCGAGAAAGTGCAATGCCAGTACCGAGATATCGGCTCCCCTCTCATGAAGAGGTGGCAGTGCGATATTGACTACGTCTAGTCGGTAAAAGAGATCTTCACGGAACTCCCCCTTACGCACCATTTCACGCAAGTTACGGTTTGTGGCACATATCAGGCGGATATCCACCTCAACCTGGGCACTGCCCCCCACCCGTTCGAAATGTCTCTCCTCAAGGACCCGCAGAAGCTTAACCTGCACAGATGGCTCGATCTCCCCTATCTCATCCAGGAATAGTGTGCCACCATCGGCCAGCTCGAAACGCCCCTTGCGCTGTGAACCCGCGCCGGTGTACGCGCCCTTCTCATGACCGAAAAGCTCACTCTCCAGCAGGTTTGTAGATAGCGCGGCGCAATGTACTGCAACAAAAGGTCCGCGCTTACGGGTACTCAAGCGGTGAACAGCGTGCGCCACAAGCTCCTTGCCTGTTCCGCTGGGGCCTGTCACAAGGACTGTTGCCTGCGTCGGCGCCGCCTGCCGAATCACCTCAAACACATTATGCATCGCGACCGAATCACCTATCAGGTTTTCGAGACCGAACTTGTTATCGAGCTGATTATGCAGAGAGGTGTTCTCCGCCTCCACATCCCGCGCATGCAATGCCCTGTGCAGCAGCAGCTCAAGGTGATCAAGATTTATAGGTTTGGTCAGAAAATCATAGGCGCCCTGCTTCATCGCCTCAACAGCGGTCTCTACGCTGCCGTAAGCTGTCAGCAAAACACAGATCACCCCGGGAGAGCGGGCCTGTACGCGCCTAAGCAGCGTCAACCCGTCCATACCTGGCATGCGCAGATCAGTGAGCATAACATCTATATCATGCTCACGAATAAACTCCATGGCCCGCTCAGCACTCTCGGCAACCATGACATCATAGCGCCCCTTCAGGGCACGCAATAATCCGTCACGGGTATTACGGTCATCATCTACAACCAATATCTTCGACTTCGAACCCGAATCACTCATCAGAATCACCATCCACTTCAATTATACTTTTTTCTGCCTTCATCGGCTTCTGGTCGAGAAGGCGAACACGGCGCTCCGCACGCGGCAGGACCATTGTCAGGCATGTACCCTCACCCGGCTTACTTGCAATCTCTATCTGGCCGCCATGATCCTGCAGTATTCGCTGAACTATCATAAGACCAAGCCCCGACCCCTTCTCCTTCGTGGTGTGGTACGGCTCGAATATGCGGTTGAGGTCCTCTGCACGGATACCTTCACCATCATCCTTGAATGCCACTGAAAGGTTCTGGTCATTATACTCGAAGCGTATTCTGAGACAGCCGCCATCGGCCATCGCCTGCAACGCATTGCGAATTACATTAAAGAATGCCTGTTTGATCTGATGTCGATCTATCCTGACTATCGGCACCGATTCCGGTTCCTCTATTGCAACATCGATCTTGCGGCTCTCTATCTCGCCCTTCAGCAAAGATAATGTTTCCTGAAGGACCTCTGTAACCTGTGTTTTCACCAATTTCGGTTTTGTTGGACGTATCGCCCTCAGAAACTGGGTAATTATCATATCGAGGCGGGAGACCTCGTTACGGGCGACCTCCACCAGCTCGAGAAGCCCCTTGCTCAGCGAATCGTCGGGTATGCCTGCGACCTCCCTATCGAGCAACTGTAAATGTATATTAAGCGCATTCAGTGGGTTGCCAATTTCATGGGCGACTCCGGCAGCCAGCAGCTTCACGGCATTCAGGCGCTCACCCTCAAGCAGGGTCGCCTCCTGCTCCCTCTCATGCGTAACATCGCGCAGGATAATCAGGACTCCACGCTCCCCCCCCTTATCAGCATTGAGAGGTGCCACATAAAAACTTAGGAAGCGGTGCTCAGGGTATGTTATCTCGATCTCACGGCTGATTATTCGCGACCACTCGCCTTCATCCAGATCAATAATCCGCTCCCAGTCGATTTCGCGTAGATAACGCGAAACAGGTCGGCCGCGTATCTTCTCAATACTGAAACCCATGAGCTTCTCAGCCGAAAGGTTGGCATAGGTCAGAAGTCCCTCGCCGTCGATGACCATCACCCCCTCCTGAATAGACTGGAATATGGTCTCCAGCAACCCCCTCTCCTGCGCCAAATGCAGAAAATGGGTCTGAAGACTCTCGGGGTCGAGTCGGTCAAGTCGCGCTACAAGACGATCAAGGAAACCGGATTGCATATTATTACTCCGCTTTGGCGCTGCGATAATCGAGACGTATTTTGAATATCTTGATTATTACAGCCAGTACACATGCAAAACCGGATGCCGCAGCGCCAATAAAGAGACCCCACAACATCCCTACTGCGAAACAGTAACGCAAAGCCGAAACATCCTTGCTTATGCTAAAAAGGCTGCAAACCATCTCAGGTGAAATCAACGCCACTATGGCCCCGAAAATACCACCCAGCAAGGAGGAAAGCAAAGCACCTATGACAACAACAAGGAAAACCCCAATTGCCGTGGGAACGGCTCTGTCAGCATTCATTTCAAAATCCCTCAATATTTCATCACGTCAACGATGACAAAATGCCGCAGCAATCCACGTCTTTCCGCCACCAAACTGTGCCATAGTGACACAGTTTGGAACGCTGTTCAACTCCATATTTTAATGGACAGAGTTAGGCATGCGCGCCGAAATCAGCAGAAGGCCTTTTAACGATAATGATTGCATGAGGTGAGCCCCGGGCAGAAAGCCGCCTTTCCTGCTTCCAGAAGAACCGCATTACAGTCTCCCGAATTCAGCTATTGACGCGAAAGAGGTAATACGCTACCTTTCCAGCAGTTATGACAAGGATTGCATACAACTTGACCCCAGTGAAGGTTCTAAAGCCCGTACGACTTACGGGCCTTGTGCGCCTTATGAAGGGTGTCTCGCCGTGCCAATCCACTTAGCCAAAGGCTAACAGGCAAGAGAATGAGATACCCACCACCTGAAAAAGGCTTTGGTGGGCTTTTTTGTGGCTTTTTTAATAGATGACCCGCGAGGAGATCAGAGAGATGAGAACGGGAGCGAAAGCGATTGTTGACGCATTGGAAGAGGCTGGCTGTAAGGCATTGTTCGGACTGCCGGGCGGCGCCGTACTGGATATTTTTGCAGAGTTATACAACTCTCCCATCAAATTCGTGCTGACACGCCACGAACAGGGCGCCACACACATGGCTGACGGGTATGCCCGTGCCACGGGTGAAGTGGGTTGCTGCATCGTGACATCAGGCCCCGGAGCGACTAATGCAGTAACAGGCCTGGCAACGGCGTTCATGGATGGCGTTCCGATGGTGTGCATTTCAGGGCAGGTACCCTCAGGCATGATTGGCAACGACGCCTTCCAGGAAGCCGACACTGTAGGGATAACCCGACCCGTAACCAAGCATAACTATCTGGTAAAGAGCGTCGACGATCTCCCCCGTATAATTGCCGAAGCCTTCCACATTGCAAGCACCGGCAAGCCGGGGCCGGTACTGGTCGATATCCCCAAGGACATTCAACGGCAGAGCACCTCCGCTGTCACGCCCGATAAGGTCGCGATGCCGGGATACGGTGAAACGCCTGCTCCTGACTCGCGCCAGATCGAAAAACTGGCTGAAGCCATTAACTCTGCAGAGAAGCCTCTCTTCTATGTTGGCGGCGGTGTAATTGCATCGGGCACAGCAGAACTGTTCACCGAGATCGCACGAAAAGCACAGATCCCCGTAACAACAACCCTGATGGGCCTGGGTGGATTTCCGGAAACCGACGACCTTGCTCTGCGCATGCTGGGCATGCATGGCAGCGTTGCCGCCAACAGGGCCGTCAGCCACTGCGACCTGCTTGTTTCTGTAGGTGCACGTTTCGATGACCGCGTAACCGGCAAGATTGAAGAGTTCGCACCCTTCGCCAAAATCGCCCATATCGACATCGATCCCAGCACAATTGATAAAAACGTTGCGGCCGACATTCCGGTAATCGGCGACCTTCGCCCGGTACTGGAGCAGCTGATCGGTAAGATTGATGCGCGTATCAGGCAGCCGTGGCTGGACGAAGTCCTGCAATGGAAAAAGGAGCACCCCTTCTGTTATACCAATGACGAAGAGGTCCTTCCCCCTCAGTTCGTCATAGAGAAGGTGTACGAAGTAACCAACGGTGAAGCCATCATCACAACCGAGGTCGGGCAGCACCAGATGTGGGCTGCTCACTTTTATAAATACACCCACCCAAGGACCTTCATATCATCCGGGGGGCTGGGAACAATGGGATTCGGCCTGCCGGCCGCAATCGGCGCACAAATGGCCATGCCCGATGCAAAGGTGGTAAACATTGCCGGTGACGGAAGCATCCAGATGAACTTCCAGGAGCTGGTTGTTGCCGTTGAGCACCAACTGCCGGTAGTGAACATTATCCTGAATAACGGGCACCTCGGCATGGTCCGGCAGTGGCAGGAGATGTTCTATAACAGTGAGTATTCCGCAACAGTGCTGGGGCAGAATGACAGACCGGGCAATGAACAGATCAAACCCCGCGACAAAGCACCCGAATACCTGCCCGACTTTGTTGCCCTTGCCGAAGCACACGGTGCCAGCGCAGCACGCATTACGACGCGCGACGAGGTTATCCCTGCGCTTGAGAAAGCACTGGCCG
>CAZAKU010000329.1:0-3011 GCA_964485765.1 uncultured Lentisphaerales bacterium | reverse complement strand
ATCCCCGTGGCATTCAGCAGCGACGACGAATCTTTCGCCCCCGATAACACAATCCACGCTGTACTGCATGTGCGGGAGCAACTCAACTCTGCACTGTGCGGAACCGACCAAGCAACCCGTAAAGTCTGGGCACGGGCACTTGACGCACTGGGGCGCCACAAAACAACACAATGCAGTACTATTAATCAGGGAACCGGCCTGAATGCCGACATCATTATGGTTGCGGGATGGGATGGCGACGCTCCCGAACAGCTGCGTCAGGCAGCAAAAGAGGGTGCGGTGGTCATCTGCTCCCTGGCTTCTGAAGTGGCGCCGGATAGTATCAAGAAACTTATGGCATCCAACACAGCGATTGCCAGCCCGCCACGCTTTATTGAACAATCCGATGCTGTTCGCATAAAGCTGAGCAACCCTGACCACGCCCTGTTCGGACTTTTCAGGGAGAGCGGAACCGGGAATTTTGCATCGTCGACCTTTCACGCGTACCTAAAGCTGCCCACGGGCAGCAGTTTGGGCAGCACTCTGCTGGAGTATGAAGATGGTACCCCCGCCCTTATACAGGCAAAAGATATTCCGCTCTTTATCTGGAACCTGCCCCTGGAGCAGGATGAAAGCAACTGGATAAGCTCCGCTGAATTTATACCCCTCTTTGGTGAACTGATCTCCTTCAGCACGCGAGAAAAGCCCATGCTTCCAGCGCTTTCGATTGGGGACGTTGCAACATACGCCTGCCGCGATGATGAATCGCGCGACACTATTTCACTGCTCGACGGCGACTCTGCCCCTATTGAACTGAAGGTAGACAGCAGCGGAGAGCGTCTAAGCTCTGCACGCCTCACGTCGGGAGGAATATACCGCTGGCAAAGCTCAAAACGCACAGCACGCACATTCGCAGTTGTGTTCCCCGAAAGTGAATCCGACTTCACATTACTTAGTACCGACGAACTGGAGAAGCGCGTTGATGCAGTAAGTAAAGGCAGCCGACAATTACGACGACTGCACCAGGGCACTCCTCTCTGGCCCGCTCTGCTGTGCATTATTCTAGCGCTCACCGCCGTTGAGCTTGTTGTCATTCTCACCGGGGAGAGTAAAAAATGAACCCACTGCTTCCTGCAAACTACTTACTGATACTCTGCCTGGCAATTATTGCCGGCGCCGGATTCGTTGCATGGCGCTCAGCAAAAGATGCCACGCCCCGATTAAGGCTGCTCATAACGCTGTGTCGCATCTGCGCACTTATTCTGCTGGCTATTGCGGCTTTCAACCCCGGGAGCTGGCAATACCCGTCGGCGGAACAGACAGGTTCATGGGCTTTTATGGCCGACAGCAGTGCCAGCATGGCAATCGAAGACACACCGCAGGGATCGCGCTGGGAGCAGCAGTGCCGATGGTCGGAAAAAGCAGAGTCGGGGGCCACCCACAAAGAATGGATGAAAAGGTTTACCTACGGCAGCAAACTGAATTATACCGATGCACCGCTCGACAGCCTCAAGCCAGCAGAGCAGAGTACGGACATCAACGGCGCTCTGCACGATATTCTGGCTCAATACAGAGCAGGCGGATCACGCCTGGCCGGTATAATTCTCGCTGGCGACGGACGCCAGACAACTCGGGTTGGCGAAAGCGATCCGGCCGCCTATGCCTGTGCGGAAGGTGTTCCGGTTTACGGGCTTTGCGCCGGAGGCGAAGTAATTGAGCCTGACCTTTCGCTACAGACAGGCCAACGCCGCTACATCGCCTTCAAAGGGCAGCGCTTTGCGCTAACCTTCAACGTTCGTAACCGTGCTATGGGTCCGCTACGCAGCGTTGTCACGCTCCTCGACCCCGACAGTAACACTGTTGAAACACGCGAAATCGACATCGGCGACAACGACAGTGTCCGTGATGTTTTCTACATAACAGCTGATAAACCGGGGTACCACGAATACACCCTTGAAGCCGCATCACCCATAAGCGAACAGAACTCGGCTAATAACCACCAGCGCATTGGGGTAATTGTTCTGAACGAAAAGGTGAGCATCTTCATGGCAGAAGGCACCCCCAACTGGAATTCAAAATTCCTGGCGCAACTGCTGCGCAACCAGTCCGGAGTCAAACTCGACGCCGTCTACCGCATATCACCGGAGCGCTTCTTCCGCATTGATGAACATGCGGCCGAAGCACAGCAGGTAAGCGATAAAACATTCCCCGATTCCGCTGAAGAGCTTGGGAAATACAGTGTGGTAATGTTCGGCAAAGGGGCTGAATACTTTTTAACCCCGGAGAGGCTGTTCCTGCTGCGGAAATATGTAGCCGAACAGGGAGGTTCCGTGCTTTTCTTCCGTGGCAAGCCCTACAGCGGCGAATTCGAAGCGCTTGCAGAGCTGGAACCGGTAACCTGGGGATCCCTCTCCGGTGCTTCATACAAGATGCGTATCACCGATACCGGCAGACACATAGGTCTTCTGAAAAATCATTCAAGTGCATCGGATCCCGAGTTGATGCCGGCCCTGGAGAGCGTACATAGCTGTCGAGCCATACACTCATTTTCACGAGTGATGGCCGAAGGCATAGGTGAAACTGGAGAAGGCTCTGTACCAATAATAGTCACACGCCGCATTGGACGCGGCATGATAACGGCAGTAAACACCGATTCGCTCTGGCAGTGGGACTTCAGCACACGCGACGACGCATCAAAACTTTACCGGGAGCTCTGGTTACAGGTCCTCTTTTGGTGCGCCCTGCACGGTGATTTTGCTCCCGGCTACTCTCACGCCCTTGCCGTAAACCCCGAATCAATAACTGCGGGCGGGCAGGTGCACGTTCAGACACGCCGGCGCGATGACCAGCATACACAAGGGGCGATGACACTGACCGTCAAACACCAGGGCAGCACACTCACCAGGCGCTCACTGAACCCATCGGCCAACGGCACAGCGCAAACCTATGTCGACCTCCCGAATGCCGGACTTTACAAGTTCGAGCTCTCCGGCACAAACAATGCCGCGCTGCTTGCGCCACCTGCCATCACA
>CAZAKU010000328.1:0-2569 GCA_964485765.1 uncultured Lentisphaerales bacterium | reverse complement strand
TCTGCATTGTCTGATGTGATCTTTTTTGGTCTGTATCTTTGGTGGACTTTTCCGGCTGGATATCGGATATTACACGCGATTAGCCCGAATATCACCAAGGAATTAAATGGTTGTGTGGATATGGAGTCAGATAAAAAAGAAGATACAGCGTCGGTGAGAAAGAGGTGGCAGAGAAGGTGGCGTTCCGGTCGCAGGGCAGTTCGCAGAACCATTATATTTTGCGTTGCAATTATGGCTTCTGCGGTTGTTTGCAGGCTGAAACGTCGAACTGTTCTGCGCCTGGCAAACTTCCTGGGCGCGATGGCTTATCGCTGTGACCGTTCAGGGCGACGCGTTGCCAAAGCAAACCTGATTCTTGTTTACGGGCCTCGGCTTAGTGAGTTCAGGCGAGAGCAGCTTATTCGGGCCAGTTATCGGTGCGCTGCGCGCACGATGCTTGAGTTGTGCTGGTTTTCACGTAATACTGCTGAAAAGATGCAGCGCTGGTGCAGGATTTCCCAGACCGCTAAAGATGTTCTGCGGCAGGGGCCTGGTGTTATCGTTACCGGGCATATAGGCAACTGGGAGTTGGGAGGTCAGGTCCTGGCACAGCATTGTGATGATCTTGTAAGCGTAGCCAAGCCGTTCGAAGGCGCTCTCCTCACCAAGCTGATCGCCCGTTTTCGTGAAGGTGGTGAACAGCGGACAGTAGAGGTGAAAGGCGCTGTGCTGGAATCTATGCGCACATTGCGTAAGGGTGGAGCAGTTGGTATTTTGCTGGACCAGTGGACAGAGCCATCCAAGGGTGGGGTGGTTGTTGTTTTTATGGGAACCCCCGCCTGCATATCCGGTTTCGCTGGAGTGTTGGCCGACCGTACGAAGAAACCGGTGCATATTATGTGCTGCACAGCTGTTCCCGGAGGGGGCTATCTGGGTCGTCATATGGAGACTATTATTCCTACAGGTGAACAGACGCCTCAGGAATTGGCTCAACTAATCGCGGATGCGCTGGGGCGGATGATACGAAGATATCCTGCCCAATGGCTATGGATGTACCGGCGGTGGAAACGGATCATTCCGGGCACGCCACCTTCAGAATTCCCGTTCTATGCGCGTGAAATGGGGCAGAGAGACGCTTCCTGATCCGGGCGGAAGACATGGCTAAGGTCATCAGCGCGAGGGTGCACGCTCAGCGCGCGGCTCCTGATGGATGGGAAGTGAGGCACCCTTCGCCGGTGCCGGGTTCGGCTTTTTAGTCAGACGGTACGATGCTTCTGCTATGGGCTTTCCCTTTTTACGAAAGAGCCTTTCGAATTCTGTCTTTTCTGCTTCGTCGCGTCTATATGGGCATATGGCGGTAAATCTCGGGTCCGATTCAAATATGCTGCGGATCTTGGCGAAGTACTCCAGGTGGTCCGTGGCTACATGCACCTCTCCCTCTTCTGTTAATTTTTGCGCAAGTGTTGTCAGAAATTCCGGGCAAAAGAGACGGCGGCGATAGTGACGTTTTTTAGGCCATGGGTCTGGGAAGAGGATGAAAAAAGAAGATATTCTGTCGTTAGGTAATAGATAAGCTACGCTGTAAAACGCCTCAAGGCGCAGTAGATGTGCGTTCGAGCAGCCTGCCCTCCTGATTTTCCCTTCAAGTTTATGTATGCGACCCTTAAGCCGGTCTATGCCTATTAATGACCTTTCTGGGTGGTTTATTGCCCTGCCCAGCGTAAATCGCCCTTTGCCGCAACCTATGTCGATATCCAGAGGCACATCCGGTTTTATGATATCGTCTATATTTAGAGGTTTGGTTATATCGTATGGGGTTATGTTGGGCTCTCTTTCCGGGGTCATTATTTTCTTCCGAATATCCTTGAGAAAATCCCGCCGCTTACACTGTGATCCATGGCTTTTTCAACAAATGGCACTGCGAATACTCGAAAATGATGTGCGCCCCGTTCAATTTTGAACTTTCGGGCCGCTTTGCAAAGAGCGTCTTTTCCCTTCTCTATTAGGGCGTTAATCTGTGCCGTATTGTTGGGGTCAGTTCGCTTCTCAGCCAGAGTGCGGAGCCATGGCAGAAACATTTTGCCCAATATGTCACGAGCCGCCCAGTCCCCCTTCTTGCATGCTGAAATTGCCTTCTGCAGAGAGCGGTTTTCTGCTTCCTTGCTTGAGAGGTGTTCGCGTTCCCCCATGTTCAACCCAATCTTCATAGTGCATACTCCGGAGCTGGTCCATTAACTTGAACTTATACTTCTGTTTATCTGCGGTATCCCTCAGGTGCGTAGAGAATAGCTTTTTGAGCATGGAATAATCAAGTGGAATCAGTGCTTCACAGTCAGTGCTGAAGTCTTTACAATCATCAATATATTGGTTAAATTATGCCTCATTAGTAGGTGTATTTCTGTTTGTACGAAGTGCGAATTTGCTCCGGCAGGCCGGGGTTTCGGGGGAGTTTAATATATGTCATCGACATCATCGTATACGTTTAAAACCTCTTTGTTAGACCGCATGCTTATTCCATTGGTATTTGTGTGCGCGTTGGTTGTCTATCTTGCCACGACCTCCAGCGGGGCGTATGTAGGGGACCCTGCTA
>CAZAKU010000327.1:0-2830 GCA_964485765.1 uncultured Lentisphaerales bacterium | reverse complement strand
TCTCCTGGATGTCGCCCGTTCTGTTGAGGTAGATATCGATGCGCCTTGCGGAGGCGAGGGAACCTGCGGGAAGTGCATGGTCCGAATCGTTGCGGGAGAGGTGGAGTCCGACAGTCTTGGGGCTCTCCCCGCAGAATCGGTCGCGGACGGTTATGTGCTGGCCTGCAAGACCACAATTCTGGATGGGGATGTTACCGTTCAACTCCCCGAAAAGAGCGGCAGGGAGGGGGGGCGGTTTGTTGAGTCCTTCGGTGATGCCGGCCTCGTGCGTGAGGAGTTGCTGCCCCTTAAGTGGGAATACAATCCTTTGGCGATCAAGTGGATGATTGATGTTGCTCCGGCGCAACTCGAAGATGGTCTCTCCGATTTCGACCGCCTGAAGCGCGCGATACAGAGGGACTGGGGGGAGAAGGAGATTGTCTGTTCCCTGGATCTGCTTCGCGGCCTGGCCGATACTATTCGAGTGGATAACGGTCGTGTAACGGTATCAATGATACGGGATGGCGAAAAGCTTCACATACTGCGCCTCGAACCGAGTGATTGTACTGTACGGCAGTATGGTATAGCTGTCGATATCGGCACAACGACGATTGCTGTACAGCTGGTCTTTCTTGAGATGGGGAAGATCGTTGCAACGCATTCCGATTATAACGACCAGATATCCTGCGGACTGGATGTTATCAGCCGTATAAATTATTCGCAAAAGCCGGAGCGGCTCGAAGAGTTGCGCACACGTGTTCTTGGCAGTATTAACTCTCTCATCAGTAAG
This sequence comes from uncultured Lentisphaerales bacterium, assembly GCA_964485765.1. Classification (GTDB taxonomy): domain Bacteria; phylum Verrucomicrobiota; class Kiritimatiellia; order RFP12; family CAZAKU01; genus CAZAKU01. The sequence continues at coordinate 2,061 of CAZAKU010000327.1, read as the reverse complement.
GCGGCTGACGCTCATGATGTGTTATCTACGGAAATCTGCAATGCTGTGGTCTCCGGTAACACTACGATGCTGCACCTTTTGCTTGGTCTTAAGCCTGAGTATATTCGTCTGGATCCGTATACCCCCACGATAATGCAGTCGATGTACCTGACGGCTGAAGAGGTCGGGATAGACATAAATCCGAACTCATGGGTTTCGCTTTCTCCCTGTGTCGGGAGTTATGTAGGAGGCGATATTACGGCAGGATTGCTCTGTACTGATCTGGCCACTGATACCGAAGATCTGAACCTGTTTATAGACATAGGTACCAACGGTGAAATTGTTCTTGGCAACTGTGATTTTCTGATGACATGCGCCTGTTCTGCCGGACCCTCCTTCGAGGGCGGCGGGATCGATTGCGGCATGCGTGCGGCGATCGGGGCTATTGAACGTATTGAGGTGGATTCTGATTCCGGGGTTTGCCGCTTTAGCACTATTGGAGATACTAAGCCTGTCGGAATCTGCGGTTCAGGTATGATCGCGCTGCTGGCTGACCTCTTTTTGACTGGATGGATTGACGCAGCCGGCAAGCTGAACCGTACAACGGAATCATCCGCTATTGAGGTGTCGGGCAGGAGCGCTTTTTATATTATAGCGTCTCAGGAGGAGAGCGGAACCGGAGAGGCACTGAAGATAAGCGAAAGCGAGATAGAGAATATTATCCGCACGAAGGGCGCTATATATTCCGCCTGCTCCCTAATGCTTCAGCAGGTGGGAATGTCGTTCGACGACCTTGAACACATATATATAGCCGGTGGGTTCGGACGTTTTCTGGATCTTGAAAAGGCGACTGCTATCGGGCTTGTTCCGGATCTGCCGCGTGAAAAGTTTAAGTATATTGGTAACTCATCTCTGATGGGCTCTTACATGGTTCTGGTGTCGAAAGAGTACCATCAGAAGCAGATCGAAATTGCAAACCGAATGACATATATCGAGCTCAGCAGCGATCCTGCATATATGGATCAGTATACTGCCGCCCTTTTCCTGCCCCATACAGATCCTTCGCTTTTCCCCTCGGTTAAAGCTGAAAGGAGAATGTGATGTCGAAGGATGCCGCCCAGCGCCAGGCGATCGATAAGGCAGTGGAAGAGCTGAAACCAGTTGAGCTTGCGGCACGATGCAGATCTCTGGGTATAGCTGCACCTGAGAATGGCGTGATAAGAATGCGTGCATTTGCCGTTGATTATCTCATATCGACAGACTCCTTTGAGATTACCGTTGAGCGAACCGGTGACCCGGCAAAGGATAGTGATTGCATCTTGCTACTTCATTTTCTGCTTTGTGAAATCCCTCTATCTCCGTCGCAGGAGCTGATAGCATTTCGGGACTTTCCCGGGGGGATGTTTTATCTGGAGCCATTCCTGTCGCGTTCCGTCCGCCCTTTGGTGAAGCGCTATGGCAATCGTATAGATGAACTGGCTACCGCTTTTGATCGTTTCGATCATGAAAGACTTGAGCTGGGAGACCTCAGCGCCCGCTTCCATATAGTGGGTTGCATTTATGTTACTCTGCTGTACCGTATGGGAGATGATGAATTCCCGACAGAAGCGGAAATATTCTTTAACCTCCCCGCAAAACGGGCATTCTGTGCGGAAGATGCCGCCGTGCTGGCGGGACGTATCTGCTTTGGTCTGTTTTAAGGAGACACATTATGGAATTGATAGTAGTTAGTGGCTTTCTGGGTAGTGGCAAGACAACATTGCTCCTCTCTTTGGCCCGCCATTTCACTGAACAGGGGCGTAAGGTTGCTGTTATTGAGAACGAAGTCGGCAAAGATGGCGTCGATGGCGAAATGCTGAAAGCTGAGGGCTTGTCGGTTCGTGAGATATATTCCGGGTGTATATGCTGCAGTTTGCGTCATGATCTGATTCAAACCATGCTGGAGCTTGAGCGTGAATACAACCCTGATGTTGTCTTCCTTGAACCATCCGGCGTTGCCGGGCCTAAACAGATCCAGCATGCACTCAGTGTTTATGGCGGCGATATAAGCGGAAAGACAATGTTAGTAGTTGCAGATGCCGG
>CAZAKU010000326.1:0-3632 GCA_964485765.1 uncultured Lentisphaerales bacterium | reverse complement strand
CCCAAGAAAGCAGCAGCTAAGAAACCTGCTGTGAAAAAAGCAGCCAAGAAAGCAGCGCCCAAGAAAGCAGCGGCTAAGAAGCCTGCAGCCAAAAAGCCTGCTAAAAAAAAAGCAGTAAAAAAAGCAGCCGTTAAAAAGGCCGCCCCTCCTGCTGCGCCGGCTGACAAGTTGAATGTTACCGGTAAGCAGGTTAAGCAACTGCGGATCAAGCTGGGTGCTTCGCAGGTCGAGATGGCTGTTTTGCTTGGCGTAACAAGCCAGAGCGTTTCGAACTGGGAACGTCGTGGAGGAGTACTTCCTCTGCGTCCCGCTACGAAGGTATCTTGGAAGAAGGTCAGTAAGATGAGTAAGGCCACTGCGGCCGATCAACTGAAAACCAAGTAATCCAGGCGTAAATTGAGATAGTTAATGCAGGGATGCCGTTAGGCGTCCCTGCATTTTTTTGTTTCGTTAACCGGGCGGGAAAGCTAGTATTTGATGCAATGAAAGAGAAAAAATGGAGTGTTGTTGCGCTGCTGCTTGGAATCTGCTTCTGGGCGGTCATGACATGGCCGCTGCCGCAGCATATGTCCGGTGGCATTGGTGCAGCCGCTGTGCGTCACAATTGGCACGACGCATCTGTCCCGCGTATGATGGTTCCGGGAGACCACCTGCAGCTGCTGTACCGCTTCTGGCTGCTTCAGGATATGCTGGTTGGCGAGACTCCACCTCTGCTGAATGTCTACGAGTTTAATTATCGCGGGGATTCCGACCGCTATCAGCCCGGGTTTTTCTATATACCATTTTCTCTATGTTATGCCGCTATGTCACCCTGGCTGGGGCAGGCTCTTGCATGGAATCTGGTAGGCTTGTTGAGTATCTTTATAAGTGCCTGGGCCGGCTTTCGCTGGGCACGGCGCTATTCCGGGAATGATCCGACTCCCGCCCTTATGGCGGCACTCTGCTGTGCTGCGTTTCCATATAGGATTCACAACTTAATGGGTGGAAGCCCGGCCGGGTTTGCCATGATGTGGGTTCCCCTGCTTTTGTACGGACTGGATCGCGCCATTCAGGATCTGCGCCTGTCTGGTGGATTTGTGGCGGGGATTGCTCTGCTATTCGCCGCCTGGACCGATATGCAGGTATTCGCCTTTTGTGCGCTGCTCGCCGCCGCCTGGACCCCTATTGCCATTATTCTGGGTCATTTCAGAGGGAATAAGAGGGAGGGGCGGCTGCCCTGGCGTCGCGGTCTGGTGGTTTTTTCACCGGCACTGGTGATGGGTGCTCTCGGTGCTGTCAGCCTCTTTTGCGTTAAAAGGGCGATTGATGCATCCAAAGATATGTCCGCCGGACGCACTATAGGCGAGGTAGCCAAATTCTCTCCCAGGGTTCCTGACCTTTTTCGTTTCTGGATTCCGCATCCGCGAGGTGAGCTGGTCTACCTCGGGGTGTTGGCCATTGTGGTTATACTGGCAGGCTGTATCTTTGCCTGGCGACGGCGTGTGACATGGCGCTGGGGGCTTTTACTTGTGACCCTGGCCCTTTGCTCTATGGCGTGGTTTTCTGTGGGACCGCACGCCCCCGATGGCGGTGCCTTCTTCAAGGTTTGCCGTTTTATTATACCTCCACTTAAAATGATGCGGCAGCCGGCAAAGGTTCTCTGCCTGTTTGCTCCGTTGCTGGGTCTGGCCCTGACGCTGGCTGTTCGTTCGCTTCCAGTGCGACGGGGATCCCCCGTTATATGGTGTCTGATGGCGCTGGTATTGGTGGATTTTGCATGGCGTACACGCCCCGAGATCAGCCTTCTGGCACATTCGCATCCGGTGTATGCCGCGGTGGCTGAATCTGCTGAACAGGAGGGTCGTGAAGCGCATGCTATAGCCCTTCCTCTGTGGCCGGGCGACAGCCATTGGTCGGGTGTCTATATCCACTATGCAGCTCTTTATAGGATCAGAATGGTTAACGGATACAGCCCGATAGCTTCACAGCATTATTACGATTCTGTCTTCACTCCGCTCCGCTCACTCAATTCGGGCTATGTTAACGATCAGCAGTTAGACCAGCTTCTGGAGATGGGTGTCAGCCATATCCTGCTGCATGAAGATGCATTTCCGGAGAAGGTGTCACCATTTCCGGTGGGACACACCCTCAGATCGCTTATGCGGCACCCGCGTTTGAAACGCGAGGAGTCATCGGGTAACAGGGTCTGGTCGTTTAGAGTTTTACCGAGTCCGACCCCGGAAGCAGTTGAGGATATAGAGCTGTTCGGCTCCCTGCCGGCCATGCCGACACGCTTCTTTGAGTTCGAGAAGTATGGACGTGACAGTGCCGTGGTAGATGCCTCCTGCAGCGGCAGCGGCTTCTCGCGACTTACCCTGGAGGGAACTAGTACGGTTAGCTGCAGGCGTGCCGGAATTGTAGATCTACCAGATGCATCTTTCTGGTTGCGGATTCGCGGCAAGGGGTCCTATCGGGTTGGCCACCGTGGCGATGATGGTGAGCTTTGCTGGGAATCGCAGAGTGAAACCATTAATGCAGATAACTGGAAGTGGGTCAGCATTCCTGTTAGTTGTATATCAGGATATCAGGTCGGCCGGACGGAATTGACTCTTGAACAGGGCTCTGTAGATGCTGATTGCATCCTCTTTACTTATGGGGATGCCGAAGAGTGGATGGCGCGCGGTAATTGGACAATTCCGGCCTCCTGGTTCTTCCATGGGGGAGAGAGCAGCTTGAGCGGAGAGGTAACGTTTACCCCCGGCCTGGATCCGGCCGGAGGCGTTTTGTACGGCCCGCGAATGCCATTCCCCGCCGGAGAATATGAGATAGAACTGCACTTTACGGCCGCTGGAGAGAAGGGGTACCGGGTAGCAAGCTTTGGTGCCGATAGCGGTGAAGTTGTGGCTGTCAGGGCTGGTGAGGAGCTCTGCAGCCTTAGGCTTACCCATCCGCATAACCTTCCTTTAAGATTCACCCTGTTGTACAGGGCAGAGGAAACCCTCACAGTGCGTAATGTTATTATTAAACGGCTTAAGTAATAGAATCTCAAAACGCTGCAGTGGTGCCTGGAGCGTTGAGGTAGATTTGCCGGGTATTTATACATTTCGTCTGCGGCGCTGGCCGGAGGAGCTGCCTATCCCTCTCGAGGCAGTTGTATCCGATAAATGTGCATCCAATCTCGACGCCCCCGAGGAGCGCCGGGCGGTCGCCCTGCACCCGAAAAGTGCGCATATAAGTATATCGGGTATAGTCGTTGATACAGCGGTCAAACCCGGAATGGAGGAGGCTGTCATAGAGGTCGAGCTGCCACAAAGTACAACTTCTGACCTCAAGGCCTGGTTCACCATGGAAGATGACGAGCAGATGTGCGCATATTACGTTGTCGTAGAACGATTGTCCGCCGATTGAGGCCGTCAGGTTGAAGAGATCAGAGCGCCAGCAGACGCTCAAGTTGCTGCCAGTCGCCGTGATCTTCGAGGGGTTGGTTGGGGCCGGGGGTGCTGCGTCCGTTCTGAATGACATTCAGGCACAGCACTTTCAGCTCCGCGATCAGCTCCGGGTGATCGGCGCAGCAGTTCGTGGTTTCGAAGGGGTCGTGCGCCATGTTATAGAGCTGCACTGGCGGCTCTCCCGCCTCCGGCTCTTCTTCACCG
>CAZAKU010000325.1:0-3190 GCA_964485765.1 uncultured Lentisphaerales bacterium | reverse complement strand
CTTACTCGCGATGCCGATGGCCGTGTTGTACGTAGTGTCGATGATATTTGTGACGGGGATGTGTTGACAACTCAGCTGAATCGTGGCGTATTTGTCTCTCGCGTGGAGGAAAAAGTGATCGGGGGTGCTGAAAATGAGTGAAAAAAAAGAGGAAACCAAAGAGAGCGTGTTTGCTTTTGAGGACGCGCTTAAGCGGGTCGAAACTATAGTAGAGCAGATGGAAAAGGGGGAGCTGGGCCTCGATGATCTGGTGGCTCGGTTTGAAGAGGGGCAGCGGCTGGTTCAGTTCTGTACCTCTAAGTTGAACGAAGTTGAACGGCGGATCGAAAAGCTTGTAAAGCTTCCGGATGGGTCTATAGGGGCAGAACCGTTTGGGGATCTGGATACACCGGAAGCGACGGATGTGGATGCACCGCCTCAGGTAGGTTAAAGGTTGGGATGTGTAGGGATTGTTTGTGGAACTGGCTGCACGGGGATAGTGACGGAACATCGTTTTGTTGATCACTTTAGCCTCGGCAGCATCGTTGAGAATCGGAATTCGCGACATATGAAGTATCTTAGTTTATTGTTTTTAGTTTTGTTCTTAACAGTTTTGAACGCCGGAGCAGGGGAGTATCTTTCTCCAGTTGATATTGTCATTGCACCTGACGGAGAGAGTGCATGGGTGGCTCAGAGGACAGGCAAGTCGATCGCTCATATTTCACTGCCGGACGGCATTGTCATTAAAACCGGGCCACTCAAGCGCCAGCCTTCGGGGCTTGCGCTATCTTCCGACGGGAAAACTCTTTATGTCACAGTAGGAATTGCTGATGGCGAACTGTATGTTGTTGATTCCGCGAGCTTGGATGTTAAGGAAACAGTGCAGCTCGGGCATACTCCCGTATCACCGCTACTCTCGCCCGATGACGCTACTCTGTATGTCTGTAACCGCATGAACGACAGTATTGCGGTAATTGATACTCTCTCCTGCAGTGTTAAAGCAGAGATTCCCGTAGTACGCGAACCTTTCGATATTGACGTTACTCCGGATGGCAAACTTCTGTTTGTTGCCAATCATATCCCTGCCGGTAAGGCTAATCTCGATTACGTGGCCTGCAAGGTTACTATTATAGATGCCGGTACGAAGCAGGTTGTGAAGCATCTTAAGCTTGTTAACGGGGCTGAAGGTATGCGCGGGATCCGTGTCTCTCCAGACGGCAAATATGTATATGCTACGCATCTTATGGCACGCTTTCTTGTTCCCACAACCCAGATAGAAAGGGGGTGGATTAACACCAACGCCATGAGTGCAATTCGTGTTGCCGACATGAAATTGATCTTTACCATACTTCTCGATGATGTGGATATGGGCTTTGCTAATCCATGGGGGGTAGAGATCAGCCGGGATGGCAACCTCCTCTGCGTGGCCGCGGCCGGGTCTCATGAGATCAGTCTTATTGACCAGAAAGCGCTCACAGCCAAGGTCGAGGCTGCTGTAGCTAAAATGGCGGAGGATCAGGATGAGGTTCATCTCAGTGCTCACAACGATCTCTCTTTTCTGTCAGGTATCCGAAAGCGTGTACAGTTGAAGGGAAATGGTCCGCGTGCCATTGCTATGCATGGCGATACCATTTACGCAACGGAGTACTTCACGGATAGTCTCGGGCGTGTAACCGTAAAGGATGGAGCCGCAACTGAGGTGGTCAGTATTCCACTGGGACCCGAGGTCCCTATAACTCCGATTCGTCGTGGAGAGATTCTTTTTAATGATGCGACTATCTGCTTTCAGAAGTGGCAGAGCTGTGCCAGTTGTCACCCGGATGTTCGTACGGATGCCCTTAATTGGCATCTGCTGAACGATGGTATGGGTAATCCTAAGAATGTTAAAAGTCTGGTTCTCAGTCATAAGACCCCCCCCTCGATGGCTCTCGGTGTACGTGACCGTGCCGAGGTGGCTGTTCGTGCAGGGATTCGTTATATTCAGTTTGCGGTACGCCCTGAGGAGGATGCTCAGGCGATTGATGCCTACATCTCCTCACTGGAGCCCGACCCAAGTCCGTACCTGATTAAAGGGAAGCTTAGCAAGTCGGCAAAGAGGGGGAAGAAGGTTTTTGATAAGGCCGGATGTGTCCGGTGTCATCCCGCGCCTCTATATACCAATTTGAAAAAATATGATGTAGGCACCGGTACCGGTCAGGATGAGGGCAAGGAATTTGATACCCCGACTCTTTGCGAGATCTGGCGAACAAGTCCATATATGCATGATGGCCGCGCTACAACTATCTATGAGGTCATTACTACCCACAACCCTACCGATATACGTGGCAAAACTTCGGTATTGACTGAGGATGAGAAGCAGGATCTTGTTGAGTATGTACTCTCGCTGTAATTCATCTGATAACTGCGGTGATTTTTCCGTAAATATGTAAAACAATATGATTGGAATTTCAAAATTATATCTTGGCACAGTTGAGCCATCAGACGCCTTACGCTATGGAAGGCACTCCTCGCGTCTTCCAAGTAATCTTCTGCAGTTTTCCAGCGACAAGCGCCCCGTCGTAGTGTGGAATGTAACCCGGCGCTGCAACCTGATTTGTGCACATTGTTATTCTCATTCCGATGCCTGTGCAGGGAATGATAATGAACTTACCCATGACGAGGGTCTCCGTTTGCTTGATTCTCTTGCCGACTACGGGTGCCCGGTAGTGCTCTTTTCCGGTGGGGAGCCATTGCTGCGGCCGGATCTGGTATCGCTGGCGGAACATGCCGTGAGCATAGGCCTTCGTGCTGTGATCTCTACCAACGGCACTCTAATTACTCCGGAGATTGCGAAGCAGCTTAAAGGGATTGGCCTTTCGTATGTCGGCGTTAGCCTCGACGGTATGCGTGAAACCCATGATCGTTTTCGTGGTGTGCCGGGTGCCTTTGACAAGGCTCTTGCCGGGATTCGCCACTGTCGTGAAGCGGGCCTGAAAGTCGGCCTGCGCGTAACCCTGTTTCAGGGCAATTACCGGGAGCTGTCCGATATATTCGATCTGGTTGAGAGGGAGGACATTCCGCGTATATGTCTTTATCATCTGGCCTATGCAGGTCGGGCCACAGAGCTGGAGAGCGAGGACCTTTCTCACAACGAGACCCGCCGCGTTCTGGATCTGATTATCGATCGTACAGCCGACTTTCATCGCCGCGGGTTGAACAAGGAGGTCCTTAC
>CAZAKU010000324.1:0-8728 GCA_964485765.1 uncultured Lentisphaerales bacterium | reverse complement strand
CTACATGTGCGCCGATAGGCTTAATCCCTTCGCCTGTCATCATGTCGTGCAGTTCGGTCGGGTCGATAGGACCGATACCCGAGATCTGAGCGGCCTTGTAACCCATCTTTGCCAGACGGGTGAAGGTGCGTTTCATATCCTTGGGTGTCTTAATGTAATCACGCAATGTGAACAACTGTGCGGCAACGATAGGTTTCTTCATTCTTGGCATCGTATTCTCCTCCCCGCTATCCGGCATAATCAATATGCCGCCACGTGTGGGTCTGTTTCATCTTTTCACAAAAAAGAGAGGGACGCTCACAGAGCATCCCTCCCCATCATAACATACCTTGCAAAGGAAGTTCACTTCAGCGAACTTCGCCCTGCAGCAACGACATCGCCAGAGGCTCGGGGCGGTCACACTCACTCTCGAGCATAACATGCGAACCGGCATCCGATGCGTCATGAACAGCGTGCATAATATCGAGCACATGATAAGCCAAACGACCGGAGGCACGATGATCGCCACCATTCTCGATCGCGGCGGCCATATCGGCAACACCGATTCCGCGGCTGTTCTCCGGGTACGCATGCGAGTGCGGCACAACGCCCCAATCGCCCTTACCACGCTTCAACTTCACTTCGCCGCCGAAACCATTCGGATCAGGAACACTCAGAGAACCTTCGGTTCCATGAATCTCAATACAGGGCATATTGTGACCCCACACATCGAAACTGGTAATGATGGTGCCAACGCCGCCGCCGGCAAAATCCAGCAGACCCGTCACATGCGTAGGCACTTCAACCGTCACCTTTTTGCCGAACTTTGGCTCACTGGTGATAGTTCTCTCATCGAAAGCCATCGAGGTCGAGCCCGTCACACGCTTAACCGGACCCATCAGCGCAACCAGCGCCGTCAGGTAATATGGACCCATATCAAACATAGGGCCGCCGCCTACCTGATAATAAAACTCAGGGCTCGGGTGCCAGCTCTCATGTCCGTGACAAAGCATAAATGCTGTAGCCGAAACAGGTTTGCCTATCCAGCCATCATCAATCAGTTTGACAGCTGTCTGGATTCCGGCGCCCATAAAGGTATCCGGAGCATTACCAACCCGCAGACCGCGTTCACTGGCAGCAGCCAGAAGCTTACGCCCCTCTTCACGGGTAAGCGTAACCGGCTTTTCGCCATACACATGCTTACCAGCTTCAACAGCAGCCATAGCCACGTCAAAATGCGCCGCGGGGATAGTCAGGTTAACGACAATCTCGACATCGCTTGCAAGAAGCTCATCGACGCTCATGGGGGTGACACTCTCAAACTCCTCGGCCTTGGCCTTAGAGCACTCAATGTCCAGATCAGCACATGCCGTAACCTCCAGATTAGAGAAGACACCGCACATGTTCTTAAAATAGATGCCGGAGATATTACCGCATCCAATAATTCCAACCTTCATTATTAATCCTCTTCAATAAAAACTAACAAACTGTAAAAACTACTCGCTCACATACTCCGGAGCGATGCGCTGACGGGATGCCCACTGGACTCCGCGTTTCACAATCTCAAAGACCTCGGGAACATCGAAGTCGGAGTTGACGTGTCCTACGGAGGTATAGAACACACGTCCTTTACCCCACATACGTGTCCAGACAACCGGCATCACTGTACCTTTGATCCAGGGCATCTTGTCATGCTTGCCGGAGAAAGTAGTTGTTGCCAGAACATTATTGCTCGGATCTGTGTGCATGTAATACTGTTCAGAGACCATCTTGAATGATTTCAACCCCTTTGTCAGAGGGCTGTCCTGATCCAAAGCATCAATAGTGTGCGGAATCACGCCACCGGGATGCGATACCCACTGTCCGCCCGTCATAAACTGGTAATTCGTATCATTGCGGAAAGCATCGCACATGCCGCCGTGCCAACCTGCCAGACCCACGCCATTCAGAACTGCATCACGCAAGCCGGCGCTCTGCTCATTGGTGATCTCTCCCATGGTCCAAAGGGGTATGATAACACTGAAGTTACTCATACGGCGTTTGTTTGTGTAAATCTCCATGTTATCTGAAACAACAACACGATATCCCTTCTTCTTCAACCAGGGAACCAGACGATCCTTACACTGCTCAGGCTCATGCCCTTTCCATCCACCATAAACAACCAATGCAGACTTCTTCTTCGCTTTCTTTGCAGCCATTACTATCTCCCTCTGTCGCTAACGCAGACCCCAGCGGGGATCAAACACATAACGCCGCAACAATCATGGGATATATTATAGTCCTTATTAATATAGTCAATACGACAAAAGCAAAAAAAATGCCCTATTTTGTCATATTTTCATGATTCATCACTCCATCACCTCAAATTCAAGCCATCATCTCCTGACTCGCGACTAAGCATGTTCCTGAATCCGGAGTCCCGCATAATGGCCAAAGCAGAAGCGTCACCTCCATTTGGCTTTACAATCCCCCCCTTCTCTGGCATAGATGGTTGCGTCGCATATGCTGTTGCGGCCCCGTACCGATCACCCGGAGGAGATGCTATGTCAGACGATTGTGTATTCTGCAAAATAGTTGCCGGCGCGCTTCCATGCTGCCCTGTTTACGAAGACAAAGATGTAATTGCCTTTCTCGATATCGCACCGATAGCTCCGGGGCATGTGCTGGTAATGCCAAAGGCGCACCATGACCCGATAACCAACACCCCCGATGAGCTCCTTGCGCGCTGCATACAGACAGCCAAGCAGATCGTGAAGGCGCAAAAGATCGCACTCCGCACCGATGGAGCCAACGTCACTCAGGCCAACGGGGCCTGTGCAGGACAAGCCGTTTCACATCTTCACATACATGTCATACCACGTTTTTCAGGCGGTTCATTCAATTGGAAGCCGGGAGAATACGCTTCTCACGAAGCTATGGCGGCAATGGCAAAGAAGATCCGCGAGGCAATCAACGCCTGATATCTCAGCTGAACTCATAAGCCTCCCTCACCCAATAAAACAGAGTAACCCAAAGACAGATGCAAAACAGATCATTCGAAGACTCAGTTGAAAAGATATGTGAGACCGACTCACGTTATTCCGCAGATGCCTATTTCTTCCTGCGCGAAGCGCTTGATGTAGTCACCAAGCGAATCAAAGAGAAAGAGACTGGCCTGCACCGTCACGTCTCCGGAGGGGAGCTGCTCGAAGGTTTCCGTGAATACGCCCTGCAGGAGTTCGGTCCGATGACGCTGACCGTACTGCAGACCTGGGGGGTGCAGCAGACCGAAGATGTCGGAAACATGGTCTTTAATCTGGTGGATGCCGGCAAACTTGGCAAGACCGACGAGGACAAACCTGAAGACTTCGCCAACGGATACAACTTCAGCGAAGCGTTCGGCAAACCGTTCGAGCCGGAACCGGAGACAAAGCCAATCAAGAAACCATCCCGCAGGCGCAAACCCGAAAAGCCGTAAAACACCACTAGCGTCCCATATGGCGCAAACCGGAAAAACAGTAAAACACCGAATCCCGGGTTGCCCCCTCGAGAGGCAGGGATGACTCAATCCCTGCGCTTACCATGCCGTGTGGTAAGGGTATAGCCGAACTGCCTGACCGAGCGAGGCTCCAGCTTAAGAGTGAAGCGCACGCTATCCATGTCGACCTTCTCATAGCCGCCGAAATCCCCATCCTTTTCAAGCGACCAGTACTGAGTCCCAAGGTTACGAGTCACCTCGACCTCAACCGCGATGTCACGAGTATTCTTTACCTCTATATCGAATTCACGCACCTCATCCCAGCCGGAGATATCTCCCTTCTCATTGAAGAGGAAGTTCTGCGATTTGAACGACATCAGCATCGGCTCGACAACGACATTACCGACACTCCCGAGACTCAGCTCAACATCCTCACCCACAGGAATATACTTGAAGCTCGAAGCGCCCTCGTAAGAGAGAGCGCCCTCTTCATCTGCATAACGATACACCCGCAATGCGCCACCCGGCACCGGGGTTTCGCCCAGATGATGCTCCTTGTCATTCTTGAAGCTCAGGAATCGCATTACAGTAACCCCGTAACGCTCCTCTTCGAACTTATACAGATTCACGACCGGCACATCTTCGATCTCAAAACTTGGCATCCGTTTCGACCAACCGTTCGGAATCGTCTCACGCCCCTCAATGGTGTACAGGAAGTATTCACTCAGTCCCTCCTTCTTGATAACTTTACGGGCGCTATATTCTGCTTTTGATCTGAGTCCATCAGATTCACTTTCCCCGGCCACACCTTTCATAAAAGCAAGTCGCTCTTGTCCCAACAACTGCCCGGGCCTGCCATAAGCTTCAGGCCGGCGCGCCAGATCAGCGATACGGTCTATAAGGTTGACCTTGCCGACAATCAGACGCGTCTGCGCATTGGCATAATCCTCGCCACTGTTGTTCTGGACGCGCACATATCCCTGCAGCCGCATCTGCTTCTCGTCCGGCGAAAGCGTACCCATATAGAAAGCACGCCACGACAGGCCACTGGTGAGATAGTCTATCTCCACCGGTGTCTTGCCACTCACCCCGCTCTGAACGTTCCAGAGACCGAGCTCCTTAACTCGCGGCGGGAAAACCAGAGCGGAGACATCGATATCTCCGGCATTAGCCGCAGGGCGCATCTCCAGACTGGTGGGGTCGATCAGCGTATTGGCCCAGGAGAACTGAAGCTTGTTCTCACCACGTTTCAGAGTGAGATCGCGCTTCTCGCTCACAAGCGTAAGGTCAGCCGAATTGTAAATGGTAAGCTGAACTGAGTCTCTGTTGGGCAAGGTTACAAGGTCGACTTTGCCCAGAGCACTTTCTGCCGCAAACAGGCAGCATACTGCCAAAAACATTTTTCTCATGGCGTCACCCCCTTCAGCGGACGTTGCGACGATGATAGTGCATCGTCAGCTCTTTGCTCTCATTGGCGGCCAGCTGAATACGGAACTCGATCGTATCGGCGTCTTTGCGTTCATATTCCATATTGCACTTCTCCATATCCCACTGACCGGGAATATGCTGCAGCACGGTCAGTACGGCCGGGGAATCCTTGAAGTTCTCTACCTTTGCCGTGATCCGCTCATCGGTGTCGTAAAGAATAATTTTGCCATCGTTATTGCGCCGAACGTTGATGCGGCTATCCTTCATCTTGCGCTGGGTCACGACGATATCGCGGCTGTCGCCAATATAGACACTCATCTTCTCGCCCACAGGAACCAGCCCGGAGTAATCCTCCCCCAGGAAGATCGTAGTGCCATGACCATCCTGCTGAAAGACACGCATCTTGCCGCCCCAGAGAGCATTGTCACCCAGCCCCGACCCGGCCGCATTCTCGATCTCGTATCTTACCGGTATCCCTACATTCCCGTCTACCTTCTCCGGATCCCAGGGCGTCGTGGCCGCATCAAATGTCCATACCTTCGTAATCGGAACATTCTGCTTCTTGAGGAAGAGCAACTGCTTCGTCTCCTCATGAGCGATCCCCTGCTCGAACGCCTCACCATAATCGAGCAAAACACGAGCGGCATCAAAATCCTCACCCGAGAAATTACGCAGCACCAGGAAGCTGCGCAGGTCCACCTTACCCTCAGGCTTGTCGGCAATCGCCTTGTAAGTGATCAGGCGGTCAATATTGCGCAGTAAATAGCTGATGCGTACATTCTCCTCAACCGCTTCATCGCAGGCTATCTCCCAAACCAGGGCCGCCTCGTTCGGCGGGTAGCTGACGTTCAACAGTCGCACGCTCTGTGGGTGCGACAGCACGGCCAGGCGGATAGAATCCGAATCGATACTTACACCCTTCCATGAGAAATCAACCTTGTTGAGCCCCTTCTGAAGCGTCAAGACGCGCTCCTCCTCTATCAATGTAGCCTGGGGATTATCCAGACGGATGACCGTCGCATTACGCTCAGGAAGAGCAACCAACTTTATGCGCGCCAGTGCCGGCGTCATATTCAGGGCTACTACGCCCACTGTAACCACTGCTATAAAACAACTTCTATTCTTCATAACTTACTCCTTCTTCTCAACATTCAATCAATTCTCTTTCCATGACGCGTAGTCAGCTCATAGCTGAAATTCTTCTCTGAGAGCGGCTCCAGTTCCAGCAGGAACTTCACCGTATCGAGATCCACCTTTTCAAAGCTGCCATAGTCTCCGGCCTTCTCCAGCGACCAGTACTGCGTGGGGAAGTTTCGCCGCAGATCCACCCGCACGGCAACGTTGCGCGTGTTCTTCACCTTTACAGAGAATTTACGCGTCTCAAGCCAACCTGAAACATTGCCACTTCCGTTAAAGAGATATGCACTTGTGCTTAAGTCCATCAGCGTGGGCTCAACGATCACGTTGGCTACGGCCCCCAGATTCAGCTCCACATCCTCACCCACCGGGATGTATTTGAAGCTCGAAGCGCCCTCATAGGAGAGGTGTGCCTGTTCATCAACGTTACGGTACACCCTTAGCGCACCCCCGGGAATCGGTGTTTCACCGAGCTTGTGCTCCTCATCGTTCTTAAAGCTCAAGAAGCGCATCATCCGTTTGCCGTAACGCTCCTCTTCATACTTGTAAAGGTTAACCACCGGGACCTCTGCGATATCAAAGCTCGGCAGCCTCTTCGACCAGCCCGTGAGAATCGTATCGCGTCCCTCGATGGTGTAGAGGAAGTACTCGCTCAACCCCTCCTTCATGATCTCCCTCACTTCTGACGCAGATTGGGATAAATCCTCTCTTCTCCAACCCGAGGAAGGCATCGCACCTCGCGGCCTTCCCATCCCCACCGGATCACAGAGAGGCATCACCCCAACAGGTCTACCGTAAGGCTCCGCCCGTTGCGCCAGCATCGCTATCTGCTCTGCAAGATGCACCTCGCCGACCACCAGTCGGGTCTGGGCACCGGCGTAATCTTCGCCACTATTGTTGTATACGCGCACATAGCCCTGGAGTCGCATCCTCTTCTCATCCTCTGTCAGCGTCCCCATATAGTTTGCACTCCAGGAGAGACCGCTGGTGAAGTAAGAGATCTCAACGGGAGACTTGCCGCTCACCTCACTCTTCACGTTCCAGATCCCCAGCGACTTAACCCGTGGCGGATATACCAGATCGAAGACGTCGATCTTATCGGCATTCTCGATCGGCCTCATTTCAAGGCTTGTGGGGTCGATCAAGGTGTTGACCCACGAGAACTGAAGCCTGTTAATGCCCCTCCTCATCGTCAGCGCCCGGTTCTCACGCACCAGCGTCAGGTCGGCCGAATTATATATTGTAAGCTGCACGCCCTCTCGCACAGGCAGCGTTACGAGATCAACCTTTGCATGGCAGAGATTACTCCCTCCGGCCAGGGCGACCCCCAGAATCATGATCCATCTTTTCATTGTTTCTCCTTCTCCTTACTCAAGCCCCGTTCGCGGCGCGAGCGGGCCACACTTCTGTATACCAAGCATCCTATTTCACAAACTTTGTCGTGAGCTTTGTCGCAAGCTTTGTCGTTTCTTGCTTAGACTTGCATACCTCTTCGACAAAGAGTCTAACGTCTCGCACCTTGTCTCGCATCCCGCATTCATCATCTCGCCTCTTTCATCACGCATCTCGCATCTTTCATCACGCACCTCGTATCTTTCATTACGGCCCTCGCATCACCTCAGTTTTTTCGGTTAACGATAGCGGCGACGAGAAAGGTGGACGATTGGAAGAATCTCTACTCGTAATCCATTCTCGCCTGCCCCGACGCATGTCGGGGTCGCCGCTCTCGTCAACCGAATCCCCTTGGATATTCAAGGATTCACATCCTTTATCTCCTTCCTCATCACCGCTTCACGGTGACCACGAAATACCCTTACAGCGAATTTGATCTCCCCTCTTGAGCGAGGCTCCAGAGTGATTTCGAAGCGGGCATGCGTTGCGTCATGCTTGCTGTATGACTCCGGCTGCTCGCCATCCAGCTTCCAGTAGCTGCTTCCGAATGCACGCGTTATCTCAAGGGAGACATCGATATCACGCGCGTTATCCAGCTTCAGCACCCAATACTGCAACTCATCCCACCCCGTCAGGTCACCAGAACTGTTGAATACGTGATTCTCCTCGCGCATCTCCTGCAGCACCGGCTCAACCGAAACCAGCGAGGCCAGGCCCAGCTCCAGCTCAACATCCTCCCCAACCGGGATGTATTTCACGCTCGACTGCCCGACGTAGCTCAAAAGACCTTCATCGTCCACGCGTCTGAAGGCGCGGAACATGCCCTGAGGCAGGGGGGTCATGCCCAGCTCATGCTCTTCATCGTTCACGAACGACAGGAGCCGCATGGTCCGGCCCTGCCATCGCTCTTCATCGAACTTATATAGGCTCACGACAGGTATTGAATCAGCATTCATAGATGGCAGACGCTTACCCCAGCCGTTCGGTATGCTCTCGCGACCCTCGATAGTGTAGAGCACATATTCACTCAGCCCCTGTTTCATGACCTTCTTGACTTCAAGCCTTCGGCCATCAGAAGCAAGCATTTTAAGAGCATCACCATTAAGATCCTCTCCGTCGATAATGCTACCATAATTATACCAACTTACCCCCCCGCCTCCACCCCCAAATGAGACTGGTTTGGCGACGGGCGAACCGTACGGATGAGCGCGACGGGCGAGTGAAGCGACGCTCTCCTGCATATTGACACGCCCTACAATCAGTCGCGTCTGTGCATTCTCATAATCCTCGCCACTGGCATTATCGACTCTCACGTACGCATCGAGAGTCAACCTT
>CAZAKU010000323.1:0-4222 GCA_964485765.1 uncultured Lentisphaerales bacterium | reverse complement strand
CGCTGTCCTCGGTGAATTTGCCCCAGGGAAGGGTGGTCAGCCACTCAAGGTAGTTTCTTGTTACGTTGAATTCGGGGGAGATAGGCTCAAGCAGTTTCAGTTTATCCAGCTCCTCCCGGGCACGCTCGGCTGCCTCTTCAGAGAGCTCCAGATCCTTGATGCGTGCTTCGAAGCGGTCGACCTCTGTCTCTTTGCCCTCTTTTTCGATCCCGAGCTCTTTCTTGATGGCTTTTAGCTGTTCACGCAGGAAGAACTCGCGCTGCTGCTGCGACACCTTTTCATCGATCTGCTTGCCGATCTTATCCTGGATTCGCGAGACGTTGATCTCTTTACGCAGCAGGGTCAGCGTCTTTTTGAGTCGCTCCCGTATGCTGATTGTTTCGAGAATCGTCTGCAGCTCGTCGGAGGTCGATGTTGTAAGTGCGGAGGATATGTCTGCCAGCCGCCCCGGTTCGGCCAGATTTGTGTGCTGCATGAAAAGGCTGAGTTCCTCTTTATGCAGGGGGTTGAGCTCCACCAGTTGCTTTACAGCCTTTATTACCGAGATGGAGTAGGCTTTCAGCTCCGGGTTGTCGACCATCTCCGTCTCCTGAAGGTAATCGACAGATGCTATGAGGAATGGCTCTTTCTGTATGTATTCGGTGACGCGGAACCGTTCCAGAGTATTCACCAGTACATGCACAACATTCTCGGTTGACTGCGCCAACTGTACGACTTCGCAAACTACCCCTACGGTGTAAAGCTCCTCGGGGGTTGGTACTTCGCGCTCACCCTCACCCTCATCCTCAGGCGATTGGGTTTCACGGCGCAGAATAACCCCAATGTGTTTATGTGATTCTTTGGTACGGTCTACGACCATTTTCGACAGAACAGAGTTATCTATTATTACAGGTACAGTGATGCGCGGGAACATGGGGTGCCCTGTAATGGGTATAATCGGCAGTGATGCAGGCAGTAGATCTCGTGCCAGAACCAGATTTTGCTCGGAATGTTCATCATCGTCTTTTTCGTCAGATTCATTCACGACCGTCGCCTCTTCCGGCTCGTGGACCTCTGCTTCGGGTTCATCAGAGTTTGTCTCTTTCTCTTTCATTTTCTTCTCCATTGATCAGCTCTCCAAGAGTATAGGTTATGGAGTTGCTAAAATCAATGGGATCCAACCATACAATTAAACGTTCGGGGGCAGGGCCTATGACATTCATCGGGTAGCAGGTGAGCAGGGCAACTCTTCCCGGTGCGTAACCTTGTGAAATACGCAGTTCGGCCGCACTTTTGTCAACAATATTGATGCTGCTGACCGTATAGAGGATGCTGCTGCCGTTACGCCATTCCAAGCCTACCGTGTCACCCCTGGCTGCATTTTTAAGGCAGCGAAAGTGACGGTCGCGGTGCGCCATGATTACGGCGCTGCCGGCGTGTTTTGTGCCGTTTTGCAATACGGGCGCTGCTTCCAGTGCCGATGGGTGTGATTTATGCAGTACCGGCTGATCAAGGCCCCATGCCGTGGACTTTATCCATGCGACCGGGGTGTTTTCGGTTGTGGACGAGGGGGAATTGCGCCTGCCCCATGCACGGCAGAGGCTTAAGTGTGTCCAGCTTCTGTTTATGAATCGCACCGCCGGAGGCGCTGCGATTAAGATAGATAAGGTGCTGAGCATTAACGCTATAAAGATGTTTGCCCTGCACCGCATTGTCGGATCTCTGTCGGTTTTGCTGCGTGCTGCAGTGTCATCCGGTTCAGTACCGCTGCGACGTATGCTTTGTGCGAGCCGCTGCTGTATGTCAGGGCGGCATAAATGCCGCCCGTATAGAGGATGCAGTGAGCTATTGGAGATCATTCTTTCTCTGCAGAGTTATGCTTTTGAATGCAAAAAAGAGCGCGGCCATTGCGCATAGGGCAGATACTGACAGAAACGTATAATCCAGGCTTGCCGTGCTGCCGAATCCGTTCCATCCGCGTGGCACATCGCGGGGGACCTCTACGGTAGTCAGAGAGCCGTCGGGGCTCTTTTCGATATGCTCCTCTACGGCTACACGTGCCGTATAGCGGCATATGAGCTGCTGTTTCAGCGCCACGGAAAGAAGCTCTTCATGCAGCTCTTTGTATTTCGCTGAATCCGAGTTGTTACTCATGCGGAAAAGAAGGTCATCGATCTGTTTACGTGCAAACAGCTTAGGTATTATACGGCTTGCTGCCAGCGTCTGTGCGGTGGGGATGTGATGCATTGCAATACGCTTTTCGAAGGGAGCATTGCCGAATTTGCCTTTCATGATTACCTCGCCGTCGAATTTGCCTTCCAGATGGAATAGTACCTGTACCGGCCGTCCGGCAAAGAGATCGGGTGATACGGGAGGGTAAACAGCGGGTTTTCTCAACCCGTCGCTAACGTCATGCCACTCCAGAGAGATGTCTGTTACAATCGGGGCATCAAGGGTGGCAAACATGTTGACAATCTCAGTGTGGATCTCCTCATTCGAGCGTATGAAGCAGGCCTGTCCGCGCCCCAGCTCTGCGGCACGGCGTATAAGGTAGTCGTTGGAGGCCGATCCAATTCCTATTGTGAAGAGGCGGCGTCTTCCCAGATTGTCGGCTACTTTCTGAATCAATTCGTTGTCGTTGCCGACACATGCATCGGTGAGCAGGATTACAATCGGCAGACGCCCACCATCGATAAGGGGCATGCTGAACACATAATCGAGAGCCGACCCCATCTCCGTTCCACCATCAGCGGATAGCCCGCTTATATACTGCCCGGCAGTTTTGATAAATTCCTCAGTGGCCGGCCGGGCTGTCGGCGTCAGCGCACTGGTGTCGTTGGCAAAACGTACTATCGTGAAGGCATCGTCGGGGCGCAGTGATTTCAGGCACTCCTGCAGGCCGGCCTTGGCCTGGTTTATGGAATCACCATTCATTGACCCGCTGGTGTCGACTACGAAGATTACCTCGCGGGGAAGCACCTTCTTCTGAACTTTATCTTTGGGTGGGGGGAAGAGTGACAGGAGTCCGTACATCCCATCATCTTCAGTAGGTACAATGACTGCTATGGGGCATGGGTCCGTCTGGTTGCGCAGCTTTAGTTTCAGCGCGATATCACAATCGGCATTGATCCTGCCGCGCGCGGGGGTTATCTCCCATTTCTCATCGCTCTGTGTATCCCTCTTTACATCTATGGCATGTGTGACACTGGTGATCTCCTCGATAGGAAGCCCATGCGTTGAGAAGAGGAAGGTGACCTTATGGGGGTTGGCGGATTTCGGGCTGATCGTCGGCCCGCTTATGGCATTGGCATCTTCGATAGCGGGCCTTAAAACCATCCCGTCACCAGAGGGGTGCGGCGCCAGTTCTGCTGGAATATAGCGCTCCCCGACAACCAGGGGGATCGTTACATTGTAACTGCCGTTATCATATTCGGTAGGTTCGAAGAATGAGAGTTCAACAGTTATCTGGTCTCCGGGGAGCAGGTTGGCCAGTGATGTTGTGAAGATATTGGGGCGTTCCTGTGTTACCAGTGAGGCGCGCCGACCTTCGCTCTTAGCCTTTTCGTAGGTTTTTACTGCCTGCTTGCGCTCCTGCACAACACTGCGTATACGGCGGTCACCAACGATCATGGTCATATCCGTTATAGTGGCCCGTGATGGCAGGGGGAACATATAGACCGCCTCAAGGGTGAGCGATGTATCGTTTGTAAATGTTTGTGATACGGTTGTAAGGAGTGTGCCCGGGTGAATCTGTGATTCGATATGCGTTTCCCGAAGCGGGAGAAGGAATGCGGGGCTGTTTGTGCCGCTCCGTGCAACAATCGCGCCCATGGAGAATGCGGCATCCTCCTTGCTCTCCTGCGGTTCTGTTTCCGCTCTGCATATCGAGCATGAAGAGATCACACCGATAATCAGTATTACTCCCGTTACAATTCTGTTTACGCCTTTACCGTGAACCCGCTCTCTGCTGCTTTTCATGACTCTCTCCTTATTACCTCTGTTTAACGGACGACAGGGATAGACTATTCATATGATGTTGAGAACTGGTGGATTACAAGTGTAAATATTGTGGAAATAATGTGTGAAGATGTTGTGCAGAGCAGCATCAAGAAATAGATATGAATATGAAGACTACTAAATTTAGACATGCGTCCACATGGGTATTCGCGACAGCAGTGTGGTTGGTTCTCCTCGCGCTGTGTTGGCCGAATATTCAGACATACAGAGAGTTTGGGTCTTTATC
>CAZAKU010000322.1:0-5205 GCA_964485765.1 uncultured Lentisphaerales bacterium | reverse complement strand
ACCGTGAGCTTTGTGAACTGCTGATTTCTGTTGGCAGCCAAAGAATCCATTAGCCGGATAAGTGGTGCAGGTAAATTAGGTAAGGAGGACGTTATGGCACATATAGTACTTGGTGTGACAGGCTCTATAGCTGCATATAAGGCGTGTGAACTGGTTCGTATTCTTCGCAAACAGGATTTTGATGTTTCAGTTGTTATGACTGACGCCGCAACGAAATTTGTTCAACCGCTTACTTTCCAGACCCTTTCTGGCAACGATGTTTCGGTTGGCATGTTTGATGAACAATACAGCTGGAAGCCTCATCATATTTCCCTGGCAGAGCAGGCAGATGTTTTTGTTATTGCCCCATGCACTGCCAATGTTATGGCTAAACTGGCTTTTGGCATTGCCGATGATCTTCTCACCTGTTCAGCTCTGGCAACCCGTGCTCCGGTTCTGTTGGCTCCTGCTATGAATTGCAATATGCTGGATCATCCCGCAACACAGCATAATCTGGGTGTGCTGCTTGAACGGAATGTCACCATAGCAAGCCCAACGGAGGGCGATCTGGCATGTGGATATGAAGGTCGTGGGCGTATGGCTGAGCCCTGCGACATTTTCGAACAGATCGCATCTCTTATTAAACGGTGAATCTATATGCTTGTACAATCGCTCTGGTGTCGCGATGAAATGTTAATAGGGCATGTTGAAGTAGCCCGAAAGATGATGGAGCGCATGAAGGGTCTTCTGGGGCGTTCCTCACTCGGTGACGGACGTGCCATGTTGATTATGCGCTGCGGCAGTATTCACACCATCGGGATGCGCTTCAGTATTGATGTCGTTTTTATCGCGCGTAGTGGGGAGATAAAACGGATAGTGAGAGGGCTCCCCGCTGGACGCTTTTATTCGGGGTGCTTTGGTGCATCAATGACGCTTGAGTTTGAGGCAGGATGCCTGCCACGGAGTCTTGCAATTGGCGATGTGGTTACCTTTCGATAACGCCTTAAGCAGTTTTCACAGACATGGAGGTATATGTGACTCGTATAGATTATAGATCATTTTTTGTAGCCGCTCTTGCGGGATTATTACTTTTAACCCACTCAAATGCATCCGCTGATAACACCATTGCACGGTTTTCTTTGGTAGATCGTTTCTCGAATGACGTCCGTGGTCCGTATGGCATGCAGGGGGGTGCTCGAATGAAGCTGGGCGGAGTGTGGTACCAGCTGGTTGTAATGCCTGATGCACGGATAAAGTTCGCTGAGCTTTATAGTGAAAAGATATTTGGGCCCTTTGATTTTGTTGAGGGACGTCTGGTAAGTGTCGGTGAAAGAGTTTATCGCATCTCTGATGTTAAGTCAGGTGTGGCTATTGCAAGTCCTACGTCCGATAAGAATAAGAGAGCTCAATCAAACTCCAAGGCTGCATTACCGCCCTTACGGGAGCGAATTCGTCAATGGCCTGTTAAGGCTGGGGTACTGTTTGATCCCCGTCGCAGTACAGCGCTTGATTGGTCATTTGATGGTTTTAGTGGAAGTGACAGTAATCCCCTTATTCGCAACCAGATAGCTGCCTTCGGTAGCTGGGGAGGGATAGAGGCATTGCTGGGGCTCTCTTTCGGGGTCGAATTCGATGACGACTTACTGGATGAAACTACCTCGCTTCCTAAAGTCGAGAGTGATAGCGGAGAGGGTTTCAGGTTGTCACTCGGATATTCATACGACGTATTCGAATATGAGTCATGGAGTGCATCTATCGCGCTTCGAGGCGAAATATCACATGACGAAGTGCCGATGCGATTCACTTCGCTGCAGTCCGGCAGTGTAAGCAGCAACAGCTTTGAACTGCTGTATGGTGATGACAGTACAACCGTTGAGATCGATGAAACAGCGGTCTGGGGCTCAGCCCGTATTGCCTATGCAGCCGATCAGTGGGGTGCATATTTTGATGTCGCGGGAACCTTCTACAGCTCTTTTGAGGTCGATGGCGGGTTTAATGTTATGGGGGAAGAGTATTCGCTGGATGCTGAGCGCTCGGACCCTGTGATGGCATCTCTTGGCACCTGGTTCGACAACCGCAATTGGCGCATTTTCGGTGAACTTTATATTGGTACAGATACGGGTGTCCGATTGGGCACTGAATACACCTTCTGATTCAGGTAAATCTCTTTGGTGTGGTATGTGATTATACGACACCGGTATACAAGGTATAAGTTAATGGCAGAAGTAAAAGATGACCCTCGCGTGATGCGGATGCATGATGAAGTTATTGAACGCGTAAAGAGCGAGGGCTTCATGAATTGCACTTTCTCCGGTCGTAGACGCGGAGAACGTCCTGAATATTCCCGTGCTACACTGCGCCCTGTGTCTATACGCGATAAGAGAACCTGGCAGATGGAATGCAGAGATGCAACACAGAGCATTACCCATAATATTGAGAATAGCGCGCTGATTCCATCGATACGCCGTTTACTGAGTTCAGGCTATTCAGATATCAACCTGATGTCAGCCGATGGTGACCTCCATGTTAAATTCAGTAAGAAGGGACGTATGATGATTTCGCGCAGCAAACCAATGCAGCGTGATGTGGACGATGCTCGTCCGCACAATCGTATAAAGAAGCGCCCTTTGGATGGAGCCGGAGCGGACAGCTTTCTGCGAGTTGCCGGAATTCTGGATGAAGACGGTAAGATCAAACCTTCGATGCAGAGTAAGTTCAGACAGGTAAATGAATTTCTGAGGATATTGAACACCGCAGTAGAAGAGGGCGAAGGGCCGCTGACGGTTGTCGATTGCGGTTGTGGTCGTGCAATTCTTCTGTTTTCGGCCTATTACTATATACGTAATGTGCTCAATCGTGAAGTGCGTATTATAGGCATAGATCGTGATGAAAAGGTGATCAACACCTGCAGGCAATGGGCGGTCTCTCTGGATCTTATAGGGGTAACTACGTTTCACGCTAAATCTATAAATGATGTTGTCCTCGATGATGTGCCGGATGTTGTGATGAGCCTGCATGCCTGCGATACAGCAACTGATGATGCCCTGGCAAGGGCCGTAAAGTGGAAGGCACGAAGTGTGCTTTGCTCTCCCTGTTGTCAGCATGAGCTGCAGAAAGATTTGAAGGATGCCGGAGCACTGCGTGGTATGCTGCGCCATGGCATCTTAAGAGAGCGTTTGGCAGATATACTAACCGATACTTTCCGTTCACAGCTGTTGCGCATAATGGGGTATCGGGTAAGGGTTATGGAGTTTATAGACTCAGATGCCACAGCGCGTAATATTATGCTGCGAGCAGAGCGGGGGGTTCGAATGGGGTCAGGAGATGCCATTACTGAATATCTTGAGTTAAAAGATTTCTGGAAGGTCGAACCTGCCCTGGAAGGTTTGCTGGGAAAAGAAATCTCCCGAATGCTGGAGAGTTTTAATGGATGATCTGTTGGACAACTTTACGGAGCAGAACCTTGCACCGGCTGCCAGACCGGAGGTGATGTCGCCAGCAGGTAATATGACCTGCCTGCATGCTGCTCTTAACGCAGGTTGCGATGCCGTATATTTCGGCGTTGGCCAATTGAATATGCGGGCAAAGGCAGGTAATTTCGAGATTGAGCAGATGCCGGAGATTGCTGCTTTATGCCACGCAAAGGGAGTTAAGGCGTATCTTACCCTTAATACTCTTGTATATGAGCGCGAACGCGATGTTGCAAAAACTATACTCACTGCTGCGGCGGAAGCAGGCATAGATGCTGTAATAGCCTGGGATCTGGGCGTTATAGCAATCTGCAGGGAGTTGGGTTTGCCTGTATTTGCCTCTACCCAAATGTCGGTTTCCAACTCTGACAGCCTTCTTCAGCTCTACAGAGCATTTGGCATTCGACGCTTTGTTCTGGCCCGTGAATGCACGATCGAAGATATGCGCAGGATTCGTTATACACTTAATAGTGAACTCGGTGATGCAGCAGAGGGGGTTGAGCTCGAAGTGTTTGCTCATGGCGCCCTATGTATCTCTGTTAGCGGGCGATGTTTTCTGTCGGAATATCAGTTTGGCAAATCAGGGGACAGAGGAGAGTGCATTCAGCCATGTCGTCGCCTGTACCGTATAACCGATGTGGAGGAGGAGCATGACTTTATTCTTGGAGAGGACTATGTTCTCAGTCCCAAGGACTTATGCACTATGCCATTCGTTGATGATCTGCTGGAGGCCGGTACAGCAAGCTTGAAGATCGAGGGTCGTAATCGCAATGCTGAGTATGTTGATATAGTGACACGTGCCTACAGGCGAATTGTCGATGAATGGTATGCTCTGCGTGATAACCCTGACAGGGCCGCAATTCTCTCACCTCTCAAGGAGGAGCTGACAAAGGAGCTGGAGCGTGTTTATAACCGTGGTTTTTCAAGCGGTTTTTACATGGGCAGAACACCTGATGAGTGGCGCAGCCGTAAAACAAATGAGAGCCTTTTCAAGAAGAGATACGTTGGAAGAGTCACAAACTACTACCGCAAGGTCGGGGCCGCCGAGATCGAGATTCATCAGCATGGTTTCGAGATTGGGGAGACTGTTCTCATTCGCGGACCCAGAACCGGTGTGTTATGGCAGAAGATCAAATCTATGCAGGTTGATCATGAAGGTGTCGATAGCGTGCAGGGACCGGTAAAGATGGCTCTGGAAGTTGACAGGGAAATCCGTCGAGGCGATGAAGTTTTTCGCCTTGATCCGCGGGAGCAATTAGATGAGTGACATGCTTACGGTGTTAACCGTCATTCTGGCAGAGAGGGAAGTCGATGCTGTCATGGAGGCGGCTGCCGGACTCTCTCCCACAGCCTGGGTTGATGAGGACACCCGCGATGCCCGAATAGATCTTTTTCTGGAAAACGACGAAATGCGGCCAAATATGCAGCGACGCCTGGAGGCAGCTGTTGAGTTGGCACTGAATGGCAAGCGGGAAGTGCGGTGCCATGAGGTGGCCAGAGAGGACTGGTCGCAAAGCTGGAAGCGTCATTTTCACGCAGAAAAAGTTTCTGAGCATATTGTTATAAGGCCCAGCTGGGAGGAGTACAGCCCTGCTGAAGGTGAGATCGTAATCCAGATTGACCCCGGGATGAGCTTCGGTACCGGATTACACGGCACAACACGAGGCTGCCTGGTGCTGCTCGATGAACTGGCCCAGGAGAGTAGTGACAGAACTGTTTTGGATATGGGCTGTGGTTCCGGTATCCTGAGCATAGC
>CAZAKU010000321.1:0-2536 GCA_964485765.1 uncultured Lentisphaerales bacterium | reverse complement strand
GAGTCAAGGTTGCTATTTGTGAGCAGGTTGAGGATCCCTCTACCGCAAAAGGGATCGTGCGCCGTGAGGTGGCCAGAGTGGTCACCCCCGGTACAGTTACCGAAGACCACATACTGGACGCAACCCAAAACAGATACATAGCGGCGCTATTTCCCTGTTCAAAGCGCTACGGGCTGGCACTACTAGATCTTTCAACCGGTACGTTTATTGCGGAATCGTTACCGGATGTCGATGCGTTACGCGATAGCCTACGTCGCATGATGCCCAGTGAATGCCTTGTGCCGGAGGCGCAGGAGCAGGATGAAGGTGTCCAGACTGCGCTGCAGCAGGCCGGCATAGAGTATGTCTCCACCGGAGGCGACTGGACCTTTGATTTTGATGCTGCCTACGATCTGCTGATACGCCATTTTAATGTACACTCACTGACCGGTTTCGGCTGCGATGACGACCGTCCGGTTGTGGGCGCAACCGGTGCACTGCTCTACCATGTACGCGAAACGTTACGTCGCAGTATCGGGCATGTGCGCAACCTGCGTGTGCGGCAGGTGGGCGACCACATGCTGCTCGATGATGCCACCATCGTAAACCTTGATATCGCACCCGTACGGGGACGCGAAAAAAGCACAACCCTTTTAAACGTTCTCGACGGCACCTGTACCCCGATGGGGGCCCGGACGCTGCGCGACTGGCTCTTACGGCCACTGTGCGAACTGGATGCCATAAACTGTCGGCATGATGCCGTTGAGGTGTTCACCCGTGAGCGCGGTATGCTTACCGGATTCAGACAGCGCCTGGCGGATGTGCGTGATCTTGAACGCCTGATTGCCCGCATCGGCGCCGGTGGTGGAAATGCCCGCGACCTGCGGGCCGTATGCCAGAGCCTGAAGGCGATGCCGGGTGTGCGCGAGGAGCTTGTTCCGGCGGGCGGTATGCTGAGCGATCTTAGTGCCCGGCTTCATGAGCTGCCCGAGTTGGTGGAGCGGATTGATGCCGCCATAGTGGATGAACCTCCCGCGACACTTAAAGATGGCGGGGTTATTCGAGAGGGGTTCAATGCCGATCTCGATGAACTGCGTGCTATGGCTGCCGATGGACGCAAGTGGCTGGCTGAATATCAGGTGCGTGAGCAGGAGCGCAGCGGTATTAAGAAGCTGAAGGTTCGTCACAATAAGGGCTTTGGGTACTATATTGAGATTTCAAAAGCGCAGAGTGCGGAGGTGCCGGACGATTATGTGCGCAAGCAGACCCTGGTAAATGCCGAACGCTTTATTACCCCGGAGCTCAAGGAGTACGAACAGAAGATCTTCGGCGCTCATGAACGGGCGGTCGCCATGGAGCTTGAAGCATTCTCGGATACCCGTAATGAAGTCGTAGAATGTACCTCTCAAATCCAGGAGACAGCCGAAGCGCTGGCGCAGCTCGATGTGCTCTCCTCTCTGGCTGACCGGGCACTGGCATTGGGTTACGTGAGACCCGCGATGAACAAAAGCGATGTTCTGCGCATTAAAGATGGGCGCCACCCGATAGTTGAACAGATGCCTGATGCCGAACGCTTTGTCCCCAACGATACGCTGCTCGACTGCTGCAGCAATCAGCTTGCAATTATAACCGGCCCTAATATGGCGGGTAAAAGTACTTATATTCGCCAGGTCGCGCTGCAGGTGATAATGGCGCATATCGGCTCCTTTGTCTCCGCTGCATCTGCAGAGGTGGGGTTGGTCGACCGCGTATTCACGCGTGTAGGAGCCAGTGATGACCTCGCTCGCGGCCGCAGTACCTTTATGGTTGAGATGCAGGAGACCGCCAACATACTCAATAACGCCACACCGCGCAGCCTGATAGTTCTAGATGAGATCGGACGTGGAACCAGCACCTTCGATGGTATCAGTATCGCCTGGGCCGTAGCCGAACACCTTCACAATAACGAAGCCGTGAAAGCGAAAACTCTTTTCGCCACGCACTACCACGAGTTAACCGAACTCTCTAAGGCAATGGATGGGGTGCGCAACTACAACGTACTGGTGCGTGAGCATAACGACACTATCGTTTTCCTGCGCCGTATTGTTGAAGGTGGCGCCGATAAGAGCTACGGCATCCAGGTGGCACAGCTGGCCGGAATGCCCGGCCCGGTTGTTGAACGCGCCTACGAGATTCTGGCCAACCTCGAAGAGAGCGAAGAGAACGATGCCGGACAGCCCGTCCTGGCCAAACACCGCCGCCGCAAACGCGCCGTTAAAGAGGCTTCCAACCAGTTGATGTTGTTTGATTAAGCTCTTTCACCCATCGGATAAACCGGTGGGGGTCATCCCTTTCTGCCTTCCGTTTATAGGCCAGGTCCCTTTTCACTGGCCTTCAGTTGGTCAAGTCGGTACGGTTTTTGCATGAACAGCTGGTTTGACAGCAGAATTCCGGCATGATATACATGTGCCTCCTTTTTGAGGGCGATTAGCTCAGTTGGTTAGAGCGCTACCTTCACACGGTAGAAGTCACAGGTTCGAATCCTGTATCGCCCACCAGGCTTCGACCGCAGCGTAGC
>CAZAKU010000320.1:0-6228 GCA_964485765.1 uncultured Lentisphaerales bacterium | reverse complement strand
ATATTGGCGTGCGGCGGCGAACAACTCATTCAGCTGTGCATCGCTCAGCATTCTCACTATAAGCAGAATCGCATCGGCCCCGGCAGCAGCGCTCTCAGCTATCTGATAAGGATCCAGCATAAAATCCTTCCGCAACACCGGCAGAGAAACTGCTGCACGCGCAGCGCGCAGATCGTCGAGGCTTCCCATAAAATAGCGCGTTTCAGTCAATACCGATATTGCCGCCGCACCACCCAATTCATACAGGCCGGCCTGATGTGCAGGATCAAGCATCTCAGAGATTATTCCCTTCGAAGGGGATGCGCGCTTAATTTCGGCTATAATCCGCACGCCCTCCGATTGTGTTAATGCACCCTCAAAGGAGCGGTAATCCTTACGCTCTTCAGCTATCTGATCAAGCGTACCGAGAGAAACACTTCTACGTGCTTCGGCGACCTCTTCACGCTTGTGCGCTGCAATCTTAGAGAGTATATCCATTAAGCGTTCTCCTGCGAGAATCCGATTAAGGACTCCAGTTTTTCTAAAGCGGCACCACTTTTTATCACCCCGCGTGCAAGGTCAATACCCGACGACAGATCTTTAGCCTGATCTGCTGCAACAAGTGCTGCCGCTGCATTTATAAGCACAACATTGGTCTGGGCCTCATTAGACTCACCAGCGAGTACGGAGCGCATGATTACAGCATTGGTTTCGGCATCTCCACCCGCCAGCATAGATGGGTCGGCTGCCTCGCCGAAATATGTTTCCGGAGTTATGTCACGGGTTGTAACTCGTCCATCAACCAGTTCAGATATTCGTGTTGGTGCACAAACCGATATCTCGTCAAGGCCATCGTGCCCATGAACAACCATGGCATGTCGTGTTCCCAGCAGGCGCAATGTTTCTGCAAACATCTCGGTTAGTTGCGGGGCAAAGACACCGAGCAACTGACAGGTTGCCCCGGCCGGATTGGTAAGCGGTCCCAGCATATTAAAGATACTGCGAACACCAAGCTGCTTACGGGCAGGCATCACATAGCGCATTGCGCCGTGATACTTAGGAGCGAACATGAAGCCGATCCCGATCTCATTTACCGCTTCCTCGACTATCTCCGGTTCGAGGTCAAGATTCAATCCGAGCGCCTCAAGAACATCCGCACTTCCGCACTGACTCGAAACCGATCGATTACCATGCTTTGCAACCGCCACCCCGGCCCCCGCCACGACGAAAGCGGTTGTAGTAGATATGTTAAAGGTGCCTGCGCTGTCGCCACCGGTGCCACAGGTATCCACCACGACCGGTGCCACCGCCTGCAGCCTGTGTGCCTTGCTGCGCATAGCACGCGCCGCACCCGCTACCTCTTCGATCGTTTCACCCTTAGTTGCCATAGCTGCCAGGAATGCTCCGATCTGTGCATCAGTCAGTTCACCCGAAAGTATGGACTCAATAACCGCCGCGCTCTCACTTTCGCTCAGGTTTTGACGCTTAATCAGCCTGCTCAATATTTCACTGTACATTGCTAATCCCCTTTAAGAAGTTCCTCAACAGACGTTTCCCTGAAGGTGTCATAATTGATTCGGGATGAAATTGTACCCCCTCAGTCGGGTGCTCCCTGTGACGCAGCCCCATCAACTCGCCATCCTCACTTGTGGCCGTTACCTCGAGGCAATCGGGAACCGATTCCCTGTCAACCGCCAGTGAATGATAGCGCATCGCGGTAAAGGGTTTTTTGAAGCCACTGAATACACCCTTACCATCGTTGGTAATCTCCGATGTTTTCCCATGCATAAGGCGCTGGGCATGCACTATCCTGGCGCCAAACACCTGCGCAATTGTCTGGTATCCCAGGCATATCCCGAGCAGGGGTAATTTGCCCGAAAAATGCTTTACCACATCAACCGAAATGCCGGCACTTTCCGGACGTCCCGGCCCGGGGGAGATAACGATAGCCTCCGGGGCCATCTCCTCTATCTGCGCCAGCGTTATGGCATCGTTACGTTTCACAACGACATCACTGGCCATCATGCGAAGATACTGCACGATGTTGTATGTAAAACTGTCGTAGTTATCTATCATTAAAATCATTATTATCTCCCCGCCTTACTATCGTGTTTGCGACATGAGCTGCAATGCACGCTGGATGCTTTTTGCCTTATTCACCGTTTCAACCCTTTCCCGTTCGGGGTCGGAATCAGCCACAATGCCGGCACCTGCACGGCACGTCAGCAGATCCCCCTCGATCGCGGCAGTACGAATTGTAATCGCAAAATCCATATTGCCATCGAATGAGACATAGCCCACTGCCCCACCATAGGGTCCGCGCGGCTCTGCCTCCTGTTCGGCAATGATCTCCATTGCCCTGACCTTGGGGGCTCCCGAAAGTGTACCAGCCGGAAAGCCGGATGCCAACAGGTCAAAAGCATCCATATCTCCATCGATATCAGCAACGATATTACTCACAAGATGCATGACATGCGAGTAACGTTCAATAATCATCAGATCGGTTACCTGTACCGTCCCCGTCTTGGCGATACGTCCCAGCTCATGGCGCCCCAGGTCTACCAGCATCAGGTGCTCTGCCCGTTCCTTCTCATCGGCGAGCAGTTCATCTGCCAGAGCCCTGTCCTCCTGCTCCGTTTCACCTCTATGCCGTGTGCCTGCAATCGGTCGCAGACAGGCCACACCGTTTTCGAGCCGAACCATCGTTTCGGGTGATGACCCCACCAGCACCGTTTCATCGAGCTGCATGTAAAACATATAGGGGGAAGGATTTATGTACCGCTGGGCCCGATAGAGCGCTATTGAATCTTCCGGGGCAGCACAGCGAAACGGCTGCGAAACTACGCACTGAATAATATCGCCTTCAACTATGTGCTTTTTAGTCTCTTCGACCCGCTTGCGATACTCCTCAGGGCGAACCGCAGACCTGAGAGTAAGATCACGCGATGATCCACCTCTTGAGGGTACCGCGATCAGCCGTTCCATATCCTCAACCATACCATTCAATCTGCGGCGGGCATCATTGAACACTGCATCCAGATCATCCCCCTCGCCGGGGAAGGTCAATACCATACAGGTCATCGAATGACGAATATTATCAAACAGGACCAATGCATCCGGAATCATGAAACTCGCCATAGGCCTGTCGGGAGGGAGATTATTGGGTATCTTCTCAAAGAAACTTACCATCTCATACGTCAAATACCCCACCAATCCACCCCAGAAACGTGGTAATTCCGGAATATAGGCCGGATTGTAATTTCTCATTAATTCGCGCAAAACATCCAGTGGTGCGCCGCCATGTTCAATACGCTCTATCTTCCCCTGTTTCTCTACCTCAACATGATCACGATACACCCGAACCAGGGCATGAGCCGAAACACCCAGAAAACTGAAGCGACCCCAGCGCTCGCCTCCCTCAACACTTTCCAGCAGAAAGAGATTAGCTCCCTGGCGCCTGAAACGCGCCAACACCGAAACCGGGGTTTCCATATCGGCCAAAATCTCGGAACAGACCGGGACCACATTCGCATCCGCACACAACTCACGATATCGTTGCGGATCAGGATAAGAGCTCAAGTTCATATTATTTTCTCATTATATTAAAGGTGTATTTATCAACTATTCAAAAATCATAGCTACGTTTAAATCAAAAAAAACCGCGCCCAGCCGTTGAGCGCGGTTCTTCGACTGTGGATTACAGCCTGAGTCAGCCCCCGCGCGAAAAGCAATACCAAAGACGCCATGTAAGCGCCATTCGCCAGCTTTCCGCCAAAGGGATATTTTGGTTCTTCTTCATGAGGTGTTTCTATATACAGAAACACCGGGCTTAAGTCAAACCACTTTTTTTGAAAAAATGCAGACAACCGCAGGCTTTATACCTTCTACAAAAAGAAAACAACACCCAAACAGAGCGATTTTTTGTTCATAAAACACTACATATATGCATTGTTTTGGGCATTAAATGCGCCGCAGTGGCTCCCCTACTGCGCGTCATCGCCCTTGAGCTGGGCCCGGAGAGCTACAGGCGTAGTTACAGGCAACCCGCATGAAAATGCACGGCAGACGTAGGCAGTGGGTTTACCTTCGACAGCTGTACGGTCAGCGACAAGTGCCGGGGCCAGAAGCTCCGTGCTTGCCCCCTCTTTCACAAATGCAGAGACAACAGTGGGATAATACCCGCTACGCAGCACATCACGCAGCGCCTGCCCGTCATCGCCATCCGGCAGCACCATAAGCAACTCTGTCGCCCGACCGGGAAGCACGGCCGCGGCACGCAGCATCGTCGTCATATGCCCTACCCGACGCTCATCCGAGAGCCCCGCACCACGCAGAGCATCTTCAGCCACATTCAACCATTCCTCTCTGCCTGTCAGGGCATGCAGGCGCAACAGCACGTCAACCGCAACAGCACCGCCGGGGGGCACCACCCCATCCATTAGGGGATATGATTTTGACAATAGCGTTTCGTGCCTGCTGCCACTGGAGGCAAATGCATGCGCCGAGGTGTCATAAAACTCATCTTCTATTGTACGGGCGGCCAGAATGGCTGATTTCAGCCAGGCTGTATCACCTGTCACTTCGTAAAGGTCAATAAGTCCGGCGGCCAGATCTGCATAATCATCCAGATAAGCGGGAACATATGCACGGTCTTCCGCATGTATCCGCATCAGAGTGCCCTCTTCCAGCTCTTTGCGGAAGAAGGTGGCAATCGCAGCAGCAGCATTCAGGTATCTGGGCTCCTCCAGCACTAAACCCCCAACAGCCAAAGCACTCAGGGCCATTCCATTCCAGCTGGTGATCACCTTTTCATCACGTAATGGACGTTCGCGCCCGGCACGCAGCTCCAGTAACTTGACCCTTAACGGGTCTATTCGACGGTTCATATCTTCAGGGGTGAGCCCTAGGCCCTGTGCGGTTTCATCCGGTTCCTGTGGCAGAAATAGAATCGAACGTCCCTCAAAATTCCCCTGCGACGTTACTCCGTATACATCCCCCAGCCATGCAGCATCGGATTCACCAAGCACCGATTTCAGCTCATCAGGGGTCCAGGTGTAAAAGATCCCTTCATGGCCTCCGCTGTCGGCATCTTCGGCTGAGAACAGTGTCCCATCCGGCGAGACCATATCGCGCAGCAGGTAGTCAAGCGTCTGACGAGCTATCCTCGCATAAAAGGGATCCTCCGTAAGCTGAAATGCCTCGATATAAACAACCGCTAAACGGGCGTTATCATAGAGCATCTTCTCAAAATGCGGGACCAGCCACTGCGCATCAACCGAATAGCGATGAAACCCTCCGCCAACCTGATCATAAATCCCGCCGCGCGCCATCATGCGCAGCGTATGCAGCGCTGCCTCACGGGCATCCCGCGATGGTTTGTCGCCGGATCTGCCCATACGCAGCAGATGCCGCAGACGGGACACTGCCGGGAACTTCGGCTCGCGTGAAAACCCGCCGAACACCGGATCATGCTCGGCAACAATCTCGCCGGCCACCTTGGTATCAACCAGGTCAAAGGAGGGAATCTCACCGCTCTCCGGTGTAGTTGTCATCACACGCGCTACACGCGCCGACAGCGACTCCGACTGTGTATCGATACTCTCGCGCTGTTCGCGCCACGCTGTTTCAATCTGAACCAGCACATTCGAGAATCCGGTACGCCCCCAGCGATCCTCCGGCGGGAAATAAGTACCCCCGAAAAAGGGTTTCTTGTCGGGCGTCAAAAAGACATTCAAGGGCCATCCGCCACTGCCGGTCATCATCTGAACCGCCGTCATATATACCTCATCCACATCCGGGCGCTCCTCACGGTCGACCTTAATGGCAACAAAACCACGATTCAGAATCGCCGCAATCCCCTCATTCTCAAACGATTCCCGCTCCATTACATGGCACCAGTGACATGCCGAATACCCTATTGAGAGAAGAACAGGACGGTCCTCCGCGCGCGCTTTTGCAAATGCCTCATCCCCCCACGGATACCAATCCACCGGATTATGGGCATGTTGCAGCAAATATGGACTAGTTTCGGCAGCAAGGCGATTAGTATGCACAGCTCTCTCCTCAGACGTCCGGTCCGCTTTCGGCGGACCGCTTCCGCTCCCCTCAGCTGGTGAAACCGGATAACGCGAATTGCATCCGGCAACGATCAGCACAACAGATAGTAAACCGCATTTCATGGGGAGATGTTAGCAGAAAACGCCGGGGATGTCACCCTTCCCACATAAAAACAGGATTGGCCTCTGGCCG
>CAZAKU010000319.1:0-3785 GCA_964485765.1 uncultured Lentisphaerales bacterium | reverse complement strand
CAAAACAACTCCTGCGTTGCGATTGTTTGAGAAATACGCGGTCTTGTGTGGTGGAGGAACAAACCACCGTATGGGGTT
This sequence comes from uncultured Lentisphaerales bacterium, assembly GCA_964485765.1. Lineage (GTDB taxonomy): Bacteria > Verrucomicrobiota > Kiritimatiellia > RFP12 > CAZAKU01 > CAZAKU01. Next base: position 3,707 of record CAZAKU010000319.1, on the reverse strand, counting down.
GTATGACCGTGTAATGATAAAGGATAACCATCGTCTTCTCTGGCATGGGGGAGATCCGGCAAGGCTTGATTTGGCAGTGAAGGCTTCACGCGAGGCGTTTCCTGAGCTGGCGGTAGAGGTCGAGGTCGAGACATTCGATGAGCTGGAAAGTGCGCTGCGCGAATCCCCGGAGTGGATTCTTCTCGATAACATGAGTTGTGAGCAGATGGCACGCTGTGTAGAGATAACATCGAGGCGCAGTAAACTGGAAGCTTCGGGGGGGATAACCCTTGAGCGTGCCCGGGAGGTAGCCGAGACCGGCGTCGATGCAATATCATTGGGTTGCCTGACTCACTCGGCACTCTCTGTGGATCTCGCATTAGAGCATACAATAAGATGATTTTACGCTGCATGGCCATTGACGTAGGCAACACTTCCACCGCGGTGGGGCGTGTTGTGAATGGGCGGGTCTCGCATGTCTCGCATCTGAATGGAGGGCTACAGGCCGATCTGGTTGGTTGTGAGGCGGCTATTCGTGCCGTTGCCGACGCCGGTCCGCTCGATGCCGTCGTTCTTGGATCAGTAGTGCCGGAGCTGAATGAAGGTTGGGTGCGTCTGGTAAGCATGGTGACAGGGCAGGATACATTGATCGTCACCAACAATACTCCGATGCCAATAAAGATCGATTACCCCAAGCCGGAAACCGTGGGTGCCGACCGCCTGGCTAACGCCAGTGCTGCGGTTGTGAAATACGGATCTCCGGCGATTGTAGCCGATTTTGGTACTGCTCTGACATTTGATATCATTGATGATGACTCCACGTATGTAGGCGGTGTGATTGCCCCCGGGCTCCCTGTAATGACACGGTATCTGCACGAAAAAACAGCTTTGCTGCCGGAGATCAAACTGGGTGGGCGTTGTCCTGCAATCGGTCGCAGTACTACAGGCGCCATGCGTATTGGCGCACAGGTGGGCTACCGGGGCATGGTTCGTGAGATAATAGAACACCTGTCGTTGTCAATCAAGGGCACTCCTCAATTGTGCGCCACCGGTGGTTTTGCCCGCTGGGCGCTGAGCGGATTGGATCTTCCCTTTGTGTTTGATGCCAATCTGACGCTCTTCGGCCTGATGTGTATATGCGAAGAATACCATAATCAAAAATGAGTCATATGCGGGCTTGTCTTCGCTAATATAGGAGGGCAGTATGGTCCCCAATTTACCTCTTAATGAGTTGTGCGATGAAGGGACTCGAATATCTTTCGCTGGATGGCTAATGGGAGTTTGGATATATACCGCAATTGAAGGATGATGGCTCTGCAGCCTTACACTCGACAAAACTCCTTCCGAAGCGCTTATTGCGCTTCTTAAGGAGGATCAGGATATAATTGACGCAGGATGTTAATAAGGGAAACTTGTTATGGGTGCGTATGATTTGAATATACTGAAGTTTTTTGCTCGATGAATTAATCAGAGGAGTTGGCATGGAAATGGAACACTCAAATGACGTTACAACATTTTTTGGTGAAAATGTATTCAGCATCAAGACAATGCGCAACTATTTGTCGGAGGACGCATACAGCTCGCTGACAACAACGATCACATCCGGAAGCAATCTTGATGCAAGCATAGCTGATGAGGTCGCTGATGCAATGAAGCGCTGGGCGCTGGAGAAGGGCGCAACTCACTTCACGCACTGGTTCCAGCCACTGACCGGCGCAACCGCAGAGAAGCACGATTCCTTTATAATGCCTGACCGTGAGGGTGGGGTGATAATGCAGTTCTCCGGGAAGGAGCTGATACAGGGGGAGCCGGATGCGTCGAGTTTTCCCTCCGGTGGACTCAGAGCAACCTTCGAAGCGCGGGGATACACAGCCTGGGATCCTACAAGCCCCTCCTTCATAAAAGAGAACGACAATGGGTCGACCCTCTGTATCCCAACTGTTTTCTGCGGCTACAATGGCGAAGCGCTTGGCAAGAAAGCGCCATTATTACGCTCAATGAATGCCCTTTCTACGCAGTTCTGTAGGCTTGGTGAGCTGTTCGGGGTGGACACAAAGGGCAGGCGTGCCGTTGCTGAGCTGGGAGCAGAGCAGGAGTACTTTCTGATTGATCGAAAGTATTACGATACCAGGCTCGATCTTGCTCAGACAGGAAGGACATTGTTCGGCCGCAGCCCGGCAAAGCATCAGCAGATGGATGATCATTATTTTGGTGCGATCAAGCGACGTGTTCTTAACTTCATGTGTGATCTGGATCATGAAATGTGGCGCCTGGGAATACCCGCCAAAACCAGGCATAACGAGGTGTGCCCCGGTCAGTTTGAGATTGCATCGGTATACGAGGAGCTCAATCTTGCTGTTGATCATAATATGCTCATTATGAGCCTACTTGAAGATGTAGCTGCGAATCACGGCTTTGCATGTCTGCTTCATGAGAAACCATTTGACGGTGTTAACGGATCGGGAAAACACAACAACTGGAACGTTGTTGGACCCGATGGCAAGAACTGGTTTAAGCCGGGAGATGATCCACATGAAAACGCCAAGTTTTTGGCTGTTCTCGGTGCCGTTATCAAGGCGATCGACACTCATTCCGGATTGTTGAGGGCTGCGGTGGCTACAGCCGGCAACGATCATCGCCTCGGTGCCAACGAAGCTCCGCCTGCAATCATTTCAATCTTCCTTGGCGACCAGCTTACAGATGTTATTGAGCAGCTGGAGCAGGGCGGTGCGACCAGCTCTAAAGATGGTGGAACCATAAAGATAGGAGTCTCATCGTTACCTGAGTTTCCGCGTGATGCCACCGATCGCAACCGTACATCGCCATTTGCTTTTACCGGCAACAAGTTTGAGTTTCGTGCCGTGGGTTCTGCGCAGAACTGCGCCGGAGCCAATGTTGTACTCAATACAATTGTGGCTGAAGCGCTGGATGAGATGTGTAATTCATTGGAGGCAAGCGTATCTAATGGCGAGGATTTCAATGAGGCGCTGCAGCTTCTTCTGAGTGGGATTATACGCAAGCATAAGAGAATCCTGTTTAATGGTGATAACTATACCGAAGAATGGTTAAAGGAGTCAGCTCGACGCGGGCTCCCGAATCTGCGCAACACGCCTGAGGCGCTCAAGGAGCTTGTGACCGATAGGGCTATACACCTTTTCGATAAATACAAAGTTCTTAATGAGCGGGAACTCAGGTCACGGTATCACGTTTTCATGGAAGGTTATGAGCAGGTCATTAATATTGAGGCCCAGTGTTCCATTACTATAGTTCGCACGAGTATTACCCCCGCTGTAGTGAAATACCAAAACCTTCTGGCCGAAACACTAAATAATATGGCCAACGCCGGCATCAAGGGGACCGATGCGAATATGGCGCTGCTCGAAAGTGTAACCGATGAATTCAGGCGTATGTCGGAGCAGGTTAGGCGGCTTGAGGCGGCATATTCCGCCGCCAGCATCCCTGAGATGATTAGCGGAATGGAGACCCTGCGGGATTCCGTGGACAAGCTTGAAGGGGTTATACCCGGAGATCTGTGGCCGCTGCCCTCATATTCCGAAATGATGTTCCTCTGAAAACAGCTCTTTTTGTCATGCGGGAGTTGACAACATTAAGGTCAAATGGTACAAACACACCCGTCTTGAGCGACAAAGCCTGAGACAACGTGTAAGATCTGGGGGTATAGCTCAGTTGGTAGAGCGTCCCGATGCGCTAGCGCGATCGGGAAGGTC
>CAZAKU010000318.1:0-8429 GCA_964485765.1 uncultured Lentisphaerales bacterium | reverse complement strand
GATCAGGGGCATCGGTGCCAACCTGGTTATATACCTGTGCGAGAGCACTGGCGCCGAGACGGTTGCTGCCGCAGCCCAGGTCTAAAAGAAGAAGCTTGCCGCCTGCGGGTTTGAGGTCCGGGGTAAGCGTCAGGCGAACATCTGTAACAGGGGCAAATGAGGTGACAACCAGGCTCAACGGGGCTACCTGGCGCTGCGATTTGCCTTCGGAATCCTGCCAAACCGTACGCATTGAAAGAGAATCTTTGCCGACAGGTATAGAGATCCCAAGTGCGGGACACAACTCCATTCCGACCGATTTCACCGTATCGAAGAGGTTAGCATCCTCCCCCTTCTCGCCACAGGCACACATCCAGTTGGCAGAGAGACGGATCTTCCCTATCTCACCTATTGATGCGGCGGAGATGTTGGTAAGTGACTCACCGATCGCCATGCGACCGGATGCAGCGGAATCAATCAGCGCAATGGGGGTGCGTTCTCCCATCGCCATCGACTCCCCGGTGTAGCTGCGGAAACCGGTTGTAGTAACTGCTACATCGGCCAGCGGCACCTGATACGGGCCCACCATCTGATCCCGTGCCACGAGCCCGGTGACGCTCCTGTCGGCAATAGTCACAAGAAATGTTTTATCGGCTACAGCCGGCAGCTGCAGAACACGCATCAGTGCGTCACGCACGGACACCCCGGCCATATCAAGAGCTTCAGGTGTACTTTCGCTGCGCTCAACATCACGCAGCATTTTAGGCGGCTTGCCGAGAATAACACCGAGATCAATATCGATCGGGCTGTTGTTAAAATGTGAATCCTGCAGTACGAGCCTGCCGTCGCCACTTGCACAGCCAACAACGGCTACGGGGCAGCGTTCGCGCTCACACAGCGAGAGGAAGCGTTCTCTCTCCTCCGGTGCAATCGCAAGCACATAACGTTCCTGGGCCTCACAGCACCAGATCTCCATCGGGCTCATGCTCGGTTCCTCATTGTGGACCGCACGCAGCTCAAAGATACCCCCGGTTGCCTCGACCAGCTCAGGGCAGCCATTAGAGAGGCCACCGGCTCCGATATCATGAATACTCAGCATCGGGTTGTCGTCACCCAGCGCCACGCAGGCATCGATAACCTCCTGACAGCGGCGCTCCATTTCAGCATTCCCGCGCTGAACGGAATCAAAATCAAGTTCAGCCGCATTACTGCCGGTTGCCATAGATGACGCGGCACCGCCGCCCAGACCGATACGCATAGCAGGGCCGCCAAGCTGAATTATCAGGGACCCGGTGGGAATATCCTGTTTGTGAACATGCTTACGACGTATATTCCCCATCCCGCCCGCAATCATTATCGGTTTGTGATACCCGCGGTATCTATCGGCACACAGCTCCTCGTATGTACGAAACATTCCGTAAAGCTGGGGACGACCAAACTCGTTACCGAAGCCGGCACCGCCGATCGGGCCATCCGTCATGATCTCAAGCGGCGACGCGAGCCTGTCGGGAAACTCCGCATAAGTTGCCTCCCACGGCATTTTAAAGCCGGGAATTCGCAGGTCGGAGACCATAAACCCGGATAATCCCGCCTTGCTTTTGCTGCCTGTCCCGGTAGCACTCTCATCGCGGATCTCGCCCCCGACACCGGTTGCAGCGCCCGGAAATGGCGAGATTGCGGTGGGATGATTGTGGGTCTCCACCTTCATTACCATATCCACGGTGTCGCGATGAAAACGGTATTCGCGCGCTCCTCCGGAACTTACCTCAAAAACATCCCCCTCGAAACCTTCAACCCCTCCTGAGTTATCGCTATAGGCAACCAGGGTACCGGCAGGATGCTGCTTATGCGTATTTCGAATCATGGAGAAGAGCGAACGATCAGCCCTGGAGCCATCAACGATCCAGTCTGCATTGAAAATCTTATGCCTGCAATGCTCAGAGTTCACCTGCCCGAACATCACCAGCTCAACATCTGTCGGGTTACGTTTCACCCGCAGGTAAGCATCCAGCAGGTACTCTATCTCCTCTTCACTCAGAGCCAGCCCCATATCACGGTTGGCCTCTTCAAGCGCGGCAATCCCCTTTTCAAGCACATTGAACTCACGGTGCGGGGCGGGCTCCTGATGGGCAAAAAGGTTAGATACATCGGTATACACACCCTCTGTCATCCGGTCGTACAGAATATCCAGAACCGGCTCAAGCTGCTCAACCGAAAGGAGATCTCCGGCTGCATTGCATATACGATAGTGAATGCCCCTCTCAACCTGGCCTACCTGCAGAAGACCGCAGTTGTGAAAAATATCGGTTGCCTTACTGGACCAGGGGGAGATTGTTCCCATTCGGGGAGTGACACATATGCCGTCATGCATATCCCACTCGCCATCCGCACCGAGAAGTGCCGAACTGTGCGATAAGGCTAGATCATCCAGCTCACTCTCAAGGTCGAGCATATACATGTAATTCGCCGAAACTTTCGGCATGCCGCTATCGGCCAGCCTTTCCGAAAGAGCCCTCTCCAGTGCAGCTACCCTGAAATCAGAAAATGCGGCCTTTCCCGCAAGCGTAAAAATCTTCACCTATCATCACCCCGGGGCTCAAGCCCCATATTCATTTTACCCGGCAAAACGTACTGAAACGTGGTAATATCAACTCACCATCCAACGACAACCGAATTGAATATAGTAGTCAGAAATGCCCGAATACCCAAGCACGAAACCAGATTTCAGCAATTCATTTTGGCTTCCTGATTCACAAAACGCGCCGGAGAGATACTTTCGTATTATTTTCTGCCGTAACATGCAATAATCACGCAGTAACAACCGTTGGATTGTTGATGGGTGAACTACTGATATGAAAAGCAAAAGCAGCCCTGGCGATTACGAATTGCTGAAAAAGTACAGGAAGGGGGATCTCAAGGCGCTTGAGGAGCTGATAGCTCGGCGGCGTAAGGGATTGTTCGGCTATATTTATTATACCGTTCAGTCGCAGGCCGAGGCCGACGATGTTTACCAGGAGGTATGGATGCGTGTCATCAAAAAGAACGAATCATTCCACGGTGGTAATTTTGGTGGCTGGCTGACCCGAATAGCACATAACGTTATTATCGACCGTGTACGTAGAAGGCGCAAGCAGATCAGCCTGGATGCAGAGACACCGAATGGTTCTTCGATGAAGGAGATGCTGCACGACCCTGCCGCAGCAATGTCATCCGCATCTCTGCAGGAGAGCGACATAGAGCAGAGGGTAAATGAAGCAGTAGCAGAGCTGCCGTTAGAGCAGCGCGAGGTCTTTTTGATGCGCGTAAAGCAGGATCTGCCCTTTAAAGAGATTGCAAAGATACAGAATACATCAATAAACACAGCGCTTGCCAGAATGCAATACGCCATAGGGAAGCTGCGAGTATCGCTTGCAGAATTAAGTGCAGAACTACTTCCCGCCTTGTCAGAGCGGCCGGAGACACCATTTTTGAACACGACTAATTAATCTCAGAAAGAGAATAATCATGCCAACTGAAAAAACAGAATCAACAGCAAACGCTCAGGCCGGATACAGTGATCGGCAGATAGAAGAGATCTGCCAATCCAACCTGCAACACGTTGCACCGTCATCCGGAATAGAGGAGGCGATCCTTGCCGCGGCTGCTGAAGAGAACGCTGCACCCGTTCTGCATATCCTTCCGGGATACGTACGCTGGGGCATATCCGCAGCTGCAGCCGCACTGGCGATAGCCTTCGGGATCTACACATTCCTGAACACCGTGCCACAGCGCTCCGACAGGCTTGCACAGATAGATGCACTCGTAGCCGTCACCCAAACCCAGGCGGAGGAGTTTATTAGCGGCAGCCCGGCATCGGAAGATGAGGCAATCCAGGCTCTGGCGACACGCCTGCTGGAGTTTCAGGGATTCTCAGATGATGATTTTACATCGGAGGAAGAGGTAATTCCTCTGCCGCCGTCCACAACTCTTCAACGGCATAAAACTCGCGTGCCGCCTTCGAAAATATGTGTATGACAACATCCACATAATCGAGAACTACCCACCCGCTTTCGTGGTCTCCCGAACAGCGAAAACAGTGTACGCCTGAGCTTTTGAGCTCCTTCTGGACCTCTCCAAAGAGAGCCTTAAGATGTGGCGCTGAGGTGCCCGTAACCAGGACACAGTAGTCCATGAGGTTAGAAACCCCTTCCATATCAAGTATACGCATCTCCTCGCCATGCTTGGAATGCAGCGCACTTACCGCCATTAATGCTGTCTCTTTCGCGTCGATCTCTAATCTCCTCTGTTAACGACCTCTAATGGCCGTAAAAATCACCGATATGATGCGTTTACCGAGCCACAACAGCAAGCCTCAATTCACCTACTTGCCAATATTTATTAAATTTGACTTCACAAAGATGTCGCTATACCACATATTAACTACTGTTATAGTAATTGACAACGCTCCCGCCGGTTAACAAAAACAAATTTACAGGTTAGCAGCATGCGCTACGCTGTTGTATCAGACATACACGCGAATATTCAGGCATGGAATGCCGTATTGCAGGATATAGACTGCAGTACGGTTGACAGCATTATATGCCTCGGAGACACCGTCGGTTACGGCCCACGCCCCGCCGAGGTGCTCCAGTCTGTTCATGCACACGCGAACCACATGATACTCGGCAACCACGATGCCGTTGTAGCGGGAAAGCTCTCACCCAGACTGTTCAACCCACGTGCCAGAAAGCGGATAGAATGGACAATACAGAACCTCTCAGCACGCGCGGTCGAGGTGCTGGGAAACCTGCCTTTGCAACTGATTGGTGATGGATTTCGCTGCACTCACGGCGAGTTTTCGAATTCCGCCGCTTTCAGCTACATATTCGTGGCCGAGGACGCAATGCCTTCATGGGACAGTGTCAGTGAGCCGCTGCTCTTTGTGGGGCACAGCCACGCACCCGGAATATTCCTTCTGGGAAACAGCGGAACACCACGCCAGGTCAGCGCGCAGGACTTCGCGCTGGAACCAGAAAAGCGCTACCTTGTCAATGTGGGTTCTGTAGGCCTGCCGCGCGACGGAGATATCCGGGCCAGTTACTGCATTTACGACACAAAACTGAACTCCGTATTCTGGCGGCGAATCCCCTTCGACATTGAAGCTTATCGCTGCGACCTGCATGCCGCCGGCTTCGAAGAGGACTGCGAAAACTTCCTGAAAATCGGCATAGGAGCAAAACCCACCGTCAGAGAACAGATAAATTTTGCACCACCGTCATCCCCTGAATCTCACGCAAAGGATGTCGTTCTTGAAAAATCACTTACACTCCAGTTGCGCCGACACATATCACACTGGAAGATTGCCGTACTGTCACTAACTCTGGCACTGCTCATAAGTGCCGGAATCTCGCTCTATTTATTTAGCGGGAAACCGCCCGAGCGCATCTCTTTACCAACACGGCCCCTGCCTCCCGCCCTCTTCACTGATGAATCACTGCAAACAGGGCTACTGCCGCAACTGCCGGCGGCATCCGGCTCAGATGGGGGGAGAGAGGGCTGGAGAGTAATATTGGATAACAAAGAGAAACAGAGCGTCTCCGTTGTGGAAAGTGATGAGGGGGCGGCCATAGAGCTGATCTCCTCAGACCCCGAAGCCACTATCCGCATAGAAGCTCCCGCCCTGCGTGTGCGCCAGCACGATAAGCTGCAGATACGCGCACTGTTCAAATCGGAAGATGGATACGAGGGGCATATCCATGCCATAATCGGGCTGCAGCGAACAGTTAACAGCAGGACCTCATCTCTCCCGACATTCATAACAGTGGCCCCGAACCCGAAGCTGCCGCGCGGTAACGGCTGGCAACTCGCGCAGAAGACATTCGAGATCCCGGCCGGCAGCGAACTGATTATGCCGGCATTCGAAGGTAAGTTCAAAGGTCGCATACTGATAGCCGGTTATTGGCTTAAAACGCGTTGATTGCCCGTAACAGCGATCGGTCAAGAGCCCTTTAGGCTGTGGATATTTCTTGCACGACGTTCAAGAGTGCGACGAATTACTTCATCAAGATCTGATGAATGGAACGGTTTTGGAAGAAGGTCAACACCCATCTCTTTAGCCTCGGCAATTGCGGGAGAATCGGATGCACCACTGGCAAGGATGGCATACATGCCGGGAGAAATACCCCGCATACGCTTGATCAACTCTAATCCGTTAATCCCCTCTCCCAAAAGATAATCAACCAAAGCCAGCTCAAATCGGGGAGAAGCCCTCTTAACCAAATCCACGGCATCCGCGGCGCGGGAAACCCCGACGGCATTATAACCAAGTTTTTTCAGCATTCTAATCCCGAGACGCAGCTGCCCGGGATCATCATCAATCATAATTATCCGTTCAGTGCCACCCTTAACTTCACCGGGCACATCTTCCAGTTCAGCAACGTCATCTATAGCCACTATAGGCAGGTAAATCTCAAACTGAGTGCCCTCCCCCTCTTCACTGCTCACATCAACACCACCGTCGTGATCCATAATAATACTGTGAACAATCGGCATCCCCAACCCGGTACCACTGGCCGAACTGCGAGGCTTGTTTGAATAGAACGGATCAAACACACGCTCCAGAGCCACTTTACCCATACCACATCCCGTATCAGTAATACTGATGCGGGCATAAGCGCCGGGGCGTGAGGTCTCTGATCCCGGAGCGCCCTTCCCCAGTTCACACCGCGAGAGCTCAACCGTTATATGCCCATCCTCCTCAATTGCTTCGTATGCATTACGAACAATATTGGATACGGCACGAATGAGGTTCGTCTCGGAACCTTTTACTACCAGGGAAACATCACCTGCCAGCAGCATCAACTCTACTTGCGGACGAGAATTTGCGAGCGAGCACAGGTCCGGGGAGTTCAGCGCCTTCTGGATCGTTCCACAAAGATCGATAACGCTCTTTTCCACATCTCCGTGACGGCTCAAAATGGTGAGGGATTTCACCGTCTCCGCAGCCCTATGTCCCGCAGTTTCAATAACTCCTAGATCTTCACCCACCAGCTTAATTGCCTCACGTTTACCGCTGGCAACATCTTCAAGCTGCTCCCTTATCAACCCCGGCATGGCTATGATTGGCCCAAGCATATTATTCAGGTCATGAGCTACTCCGCCGGCAAGAAGCCCCAGTGACTCCATCCTGCGGGCAAGTGACAATTTCTGAGCCAACTTGACCTCTCTCTCCTCCGCATTCAGCCTCTGGGTAATATCTCGAACAACCGCTATCGATCTTCCGTAATCGACCTCAGATGTTGAGCACGACAACCCTACCTCAACCCAGAAGAGCGATCCGTCCTTACGCCGGGCATGCCATTTGAAGGTTTGTGGACCGCTCTTAAGAGCACACTGCAGCCAAATCTTGAAATCCTCTCCTGAATAAGGAGGAACACCCTCGCTCAAGGCACCAAAATTGATGTCGCTCTTATCGCATGGATCAATTTGGTACATCTCCAGCATGGCTTTATTTACGTCTACTACGCGGCCGGCAACGGGGTCCAGAATAAAGATCGCTTCCCCTACCGCGTCTAGGATCTCGCGGCCCTTGATTTCACTCAGTGAAAGAGCCCTCATTGACTTCAGGCAGAACCTGATACCAATACCCAGCAAAACGACAAATACGAATAGTATTCCCGCCATAATCACCGTGGAAAATATCATGTGCCGGCTGACCGGGACATACCTGTCGGGCTTTTCAAGGACAACACTGCCCTCCGGCAGAGCTGCAAGAGAGAGCCCGTACCTCCTCAGAGATTTGTAATTGAATATGAACTGATTCGGGCTGCGCGCCACAACAGGGAGAACCGCCGGGGATGTGCCATCAAGGATAAGCTCGGCAAGACTGGCAGCTGCCCGCCCCTGAAGCTCGCCTCTTACACAACGCCCGCCAACAAGGCCATGCTCAATCATCCATTCAGAGCGCCCGAACACCGGCACCGGGCTCTGATCAAGTAACTCGCCCAGGTGAGATGGCGAAATATATGTGCCATCCGAGTCCTCCCAGAACGAAATAAAAAAAACCGCATCCCCCTCCCCAAGCTCCATAAGTTTGCGCTTGAGCTCGCCCCTCGAAATACCTCCGAGCAGAAACAGCTCAAGGGTGGGAAACTGAGCCCTCATCGTCTCGCGAAGTTCGCTGAGATTCAGGGCACAGGTAGCCGTATCATCAACAACTGCATACAGCCGCTTCAGCCCCTTAACATTATCTACAGCGTAGGCGAGAGTGGCATCAAAATCACCCTTCTCCACCACACCTGTGATGTTGGTTCGCCCGCCTAAAAGCGCATCTGTATAACCATTAACGCCACAGAAAACAACCGGGGCATCACCAAACAGCTCTTCTCCATTAGCAACAACAAACGCCAGAGCATTATTGTCCGACACCAGAATCAGGTCAAATTCACTATTCGCGTAACGCTCCTTGTACA
>CAZAKU010000317.1:0-2680 GCA_964485765.1 uncultured Lentisphaerales bacterium | reverse complement strand
CGCTGATCTCGAATTCCTGAACGTGGATAGATGTGAATACATCGTCACGCACAACCCTTTCGCTGACAAGGATAGCATCCTCGAAGTTATATCCGCTCCAGGGCATAAATGCGACAAGCAGGTTCTTACCAAGAGCCAGTTCGCCTTCGCTGGTCGCGGGACCGTCTGCGAGAACATCTCCCTTCTTAATCACCTGTCCCGGTTTAACAATCGGCTTCTGGTTGAAGCAGGTACCGGCATTGGATCTGCGGAACTTCTGCAGGCTGACATCCTGTATGCCGCTCTTACGACGGGTACGGCTGGCTGGCATCTTGCCATCGGCAGTAACAACGATACGTTTGGCGCTTACAAAAGCAACCTTGCCGTCATCTTCAGCTACAACAGTTACCCGTGAATCACGCGCAGCGCGCTCCTCAAGACCGGTTGCCACATATGGGCGCTCGGCCCGCAGCAGCGGCACAGCCTGACGCATCATGTTGGCGCCCATAAGTGCCCGGTTAGCATCATCATGCTCAAGGAAGGGGATCAGGCCGGCAGCGATCGAAATAACCTGCTTCGGTGAAACATCCATATACTGAATGCCGTCAGCAGACACCTCGAGGAACTCGGCCATATAGCGTACCGAAACCCGGTCATTGATGAAGTGTCCATCTTTACCTACAGGTGCATTCGCCTGTGCTATAACGAACTTCTCCTCCTGATCTGCTGTCAGGTAGTCGACTTCGTCAGTTACACAGCCATCCACAACCTTACGGTACGGGCTCTCAATAAAACCAAAATCATTCACACGGGCATAAATACCCAGCGACGATATAAGACCGATGTTCGGCCCTTCAGGGGTCTCAATCGGACAAATTCTGCCGTAATGTGAAGAGTGAACATCACGCACCTCGAAACCGGCACGCTCACGACTGAGGCCTCCAGGTCCGAGTGCAGAGAGGCGGCGTTTGTGCGCCAGACCACTCAACGGATTCGTCATGTCCATAAACTGGCTCAGCTGACTGCGTCCGAAGAAGTCCTGGATCACAGCACTGAGACTCTTGGAGTTAACCAGTCTCTGCGGAGCAAGAACACCTGTCGCAGGATCAAACAGCGTCATACGTTCGCGAATAAGGCGCTCAGTACGTGCAAGTCCGACTCGGCACTGGTTCTCAAGGAGCTCTCCGGCTGTACGAATACGGCGACTGCCAAGATGGTCAATATCATCAACCGTTGCCCGGCCGCGGCGTATATCGATCAGGTGGCGCAATGCCTCGATAACGTCTGTCTCGTGCAGCACACGCAGATCATCATCAACCGTACCGGTAAGATCCAGTTTCTGGTTAATCTTATAGCGGCCAACGCGGCCGAGATCATATCTGCGCGGGTCGAAAAAGAGTCGACGCAGCAACTGACGTGCATTTGAAGCGGTGGAGGGGTCGCCCGGACGCAGACGATGATAGATATCCTTCAGGGCATCTTCACTGTTACGCGTCTGATCGGCCTGAAGAGTCTTCAGCAACACACCTTCATCCCAGGCGGTGTCGACTACCTCAGCGGTTTCAAAGCCGGCGCTCTTCATCTGCTGCAGAACAGCATCTGTTACGGGGTCGTAACGACGGGCCAGAACTGCCTTTGAATCAACATCGACAACATCATCCTTGAACACCAGGTGGGCCAGATCTGCTTCGACATACTTCTTCTTAAGCTTAAAGCTTTCGAAGGTATAATAGAGGGCCAGCAGCTCTTCATCGCTACTATACCCAAGTGCCCGCAGGAACGTAGTGGCCAGGAACTTGCGACGCCGGCGGCGACGGTCCATATAAACCCACATCAGGTCACTGGTATCGAACTGTACTTCAATCCATGATCCACGATCCGGAATAATACGGATGGAGTACAAAGTAGCACCATTGGGGTGCTTGGCACGCTCTGAGCATATTCCCGGGGAGCGGTGCAATTGACTTACAATGACGCGTTCCGCGCCATTGATAACGAAAGCGCCATCGCGCGTCATAAGCGGCACTTCACCCATGTACACGCTCTCTTCACGTACCTCGTCGCCATCTTTCAGGCGAAACGTAACGTGCAGAGGAGCTGCATAGGTAGAGCCTTCATAAAGAGATTCCAAGGGGCCCAGGGCCGGCTCAGCCAACTCATATCTCACAAAATCCAGAATAAACCGACCATCGTAACTTTCGATCGGAAATATCTCTTGAAAAATAGCCTGCAGACCCTGCATCTTCCGTTTAGACGCCTGAACATCCAACTGAAGAAAATCCATATAGGACTTTGTCTGGATCTCAATCAGATCCGGCGGTTCAATAACGGCTTCAAGCTTGCCGAAGTTTTTCCTGTTACCCATTGAGTCGTACCTCAAGCTATGCCCTCACGCCCTGGATCGTTTCCCCGAAAAACGGGGGCCATTCATTGGCCGATCAGCCGTCTGACGAGGGAGCCAGACGATCTGCCACATATCAAAAAAGTAGTGGCTCGCAAACGCACACGGCTGGACGCGGCAAAATTAACCGCGTCCAGCTCGCAAACTTTAATGGAACCCGAAGCCTTTTTTGGCCTCGAATTCACAAAGAACTTATTTCACCTCGACAGTCGCACCAGCGGCCTCGAGCTTGCCCTTAAGTTCCTCTGCCTCTTCCTTGCTAACACCTTCTTTAACAGCCTTAGGTGCGCTTTCTACGAG
>CAZAKU010000316.1:0-3563 GCA_964485765.1 uncultured Lentisphaerales bacterium | reverse complement strand
GGTGGGTTCCATTTGAGCTGGATCTGCTGCAATCCCTTAAATTTATTCCCTTTTCGCTTGGCTGGCGTACTTTGCGTACAGATACAGCATGTATCGCTCTTTTGTCGGTTGTCTCCAACTGGCTTTCGGGGGAAAATAGCGAATGATTCGTCGTTCAGATATTCTCACGGCCTTAAGGGTTGCTTCCGGCGACTGGGTCTCTGGCCAGAGTCTTGGTGATTCGCTGGGAGTGTCACGCGCCGCAGTTTCCAAACACATCAAGGCATTGCAGAAGGTCGGATATGAAATTGAGAGCGTTACCCGTCGCGGTTATCGCCTGGTATCTGTGCCCGATATGATTTCAGCTGAGGTCGTTAGAGCCCACCTTGCAACAGAAGCTCTGGGGCGGGGGCGGTTCGAGTATTATGAAAGCGTTGGTTCTACCAACGATGAAGCTAAAAGGGCCGCCATGGATGGCGCGGCACATGGTGATTTGTTTGTTGCGGAGACTCAGAGTGATGGTCGCGGCAGAAGAGGACGGCATTGGATCTCACCCCCGGGAGTCGGCATTTATGCCAGTGTTGTCCTGCGCCCGAGGTTGACCCTTGCCAATGCTCCGCTTCTAAGTATCGCGAGTGCGCTTGCCACTACGGAATGTGTTACTGCCGAGACAGATCTTGCAGTTCGCATAAAGTGGCCTAATGACATTTTGCTGCAGGAACGAAAAATTGCAGGACTCCTGATGGAGATGAGTGCCGAGATTTCGGGCATCGAATATGTTATTGTCGGAGTCGGGATTAATGTTAATACAAAGGCGCGGGATCTGCCTGCCGATCGTTGTATATATCCGGCCTCGTCAATGATGATTGAGGCAGGAGAGCGTTTTGCGCGTGCAGCTGTTCTTGCAAACTGGCTGAAGGGACTCGAATACTGGGTCGGCGAGTTGGTTGAAAATGGCGGCGATCGACTCATACGTGCATGGGAAGAGCGGTCTGCCGCAGTGGGTACACATGTAAAGGTTTCCGATGCATCGGGCGATATTGAAGGCTGCATTATAGGCTTACGTGAAGATGGAGCCCTCAGGTTGAAGCAGGCCGACGGGAAAGAGATTACTGTTTTATCGGGTGATATCCTGGTACAGGGATAACATTCAGCGATACACGCCGGTCTGCACTGGTGGTATGGAAAAGGAGATAGAGATTATGACTGGTGGAGAGATTATTTTTGGGCGTCAACCTGTGTCTGAAGTATTGAAGGCAGAGCGGCGCGAACTTTTTGAATTGATTATTGCCCAGGGACTCAGGCCTTCGCCGGAGATTGACAGGCTTCGTGCGATTGCGGGAGAACGCTCTCTGCGGATTAATGAGGTGAAGCGGCGAGCCATGGATACACTGGTAGGAGAGGGCAATCACCAGGGGGTGGCTCTGCGTTGCGGAGGCTATCCTTATTGCAGTGCAGAAGAGGTCGAGAAGCGAATGCTGCACTCGGATGGCGACGGTATTATCCTGATAATAGACCATGTTCAGGATCCTCATAATCTGGGCGCATTGTTACGCAGCGCTGAAGTGGTGGGTGTCGCCGGTGTAATGCTGGCAGCAGACAGAGCCGCCGGCGTGACGCCGGTAGCGGTTCGTGCCTCTGCCGGAGCAACGGAGCATCTGCGTGTCGCAAAGGTCCCTAATCTGGTGCATGTAATGCGCCGCCTCAAGAAAGCGGAAGTATGGGTCACCGGACTGGAGGCGTGCGACGATGCGCAGCCATATACACAGATTGACTTTCGCGGGAATGTAGCCATAGTTGTTGGCAGTGAGGGAAAAGGCCTTGGCAGGCTTGTACGCGAAACATGTGATTTTATGGCGGAACTGCCGGTACGCGGATCGGTTACATCATTGAACGCCGGTGTCGCCGGCGGTATCATGCTTTACGAGGTCCTGCGCCAGCAGAATGCAAGTCGGGGAGAATGAGTATGACGGCGAGTGCAGATATGGATAATGGGGTCCGCAGAGTTCTCTTCATGGACTCGGATGTTGCCAGAGCTGAGATCGCCGCCGCCATTTCATATGCAAGGGGGAACACGGACGCTTCATGGATGGCGATAGGGGGGAGCGATCGAGCTACACCGGCATGTGCGGCACGGGCCGCAGAAGAGGCCGGCTTGTTGCTTGATCCCGCACGGGTCATAAGTGCAGAGGCCCTCTCCCGTATGGAGACAGATGTGGTTGTTGTTCTCTGCCATGAGGCGGAAGAGCATTTTGGTCTTCTTGTTGGTCGCCCTGCAATGCTGCGCTGGAATCTTGGGCCGCCCCCCGGCGATGATGATGACGATATTGAGGAATGGGCGCGCGCCATATCACTGATTCAGCATATTACTGAAGACCTGTTTGAGTATGGTTACCTTGAGAGTCTGTTTGAGGTCCGGAGTCTTTCTTACGATATTTTGGATAACATCTCCGATGGAATCATTGCTCACGATATGAGTTGCCGGGTTGTTTATATGAATCGTGCTGCCGAGGAGATAACCGGTCGTGTCCGTGCAGAGGTACTCGATCGCGATTGCCACTCGGTCTTCGAAGGCCCTTTCTGCGGGATGCATTGTTCCCTTTCAGATAAGAGTTCAGATGTCGCGGACCGGCAGAGCCGAGTCGAAGTCGCCAATGCGCAGGGGGAGAGACGCCTGCTTGATATGCGGGTGAAATCTCTCTGTAATCGTGATGGAGAATGTGTTGGTGTGCTGAACTGTTTCAGGGATGTCACGCGCGAACATCGTCTGGCGAAAAGGGTGGGGGAGATCGAGAGTTTCTCCGGTATCATCGGCCGCGATAAGAAGATGCTTGATGTGTTCGAGCTGATATCAGATGTGGCCGATACGCAGGTGCCTGTTATGATTCAGGGCGAGAGTGGCACAGGCAAGGAACTTGTCGCCGCCGCTATTCATAACGAGGGCCCCAGAGCGAATGAACGCTTTATCCAGGTGAATTGTGCGGCACTGCCCGAGGGGTTGCTCGAGAGTGAACTTTTCGGACATGTAAAGGGCTCCTTTACAGGGGCCGTACGCGATAAAAAAGGGCGCTTTGAGCTTGCCGATAGAGGCACGATTTTCCTGGATGAGATCGGCGATGTCTCCCCTGCAATGCAGGTGCGACTGTTGCGAGTGCTGCAGGAGGGATGCTTCGAGAGGGTTGGCAGCGAGATAACACTAAAGGTTGACGTCCGGGTTATCAGCGCCACGAACAAGGATTTACACGATGAAATTTCACGCGGAAATTTCAGGGAAGATCTCTATTACCGCTTGAATGTGGTTCCGGTATGGTTGCCCCCGCTGAGGGACAGGATTAACGATGTGCCCCTGCTGGTACGTTATATCTACGACAGATTCTGCACCGATATGAATCGCGATATGGTGACCGTTTCGTCACCGGCCATGGAGCTCATGATGTCGTATGGCTGGCCCGGTAATGTGCGCGAACTACAGAACTGGCTTCAGTTCTCTCTGGTGAAATGCCGCGGAACAACGATCCTGCCCGAGCATTTCCCTGCAGTCAGGTCGATTAAGCTGCATAATGAGGTATCACTGGGGCTAAGAG
>CAZAKU010000315.1:0-3329 GCA_964485765.1 uncultured Lentisphaerales bacterium | reverse complement strand
TCGAAGCCTGGTGCGCCTGGCGGGGATCGAACCCACAACCTTCGGCTCCGGAGGCCGACGCTCTATCCAATTGAGCTACAAGCGCATATCCTGCTCTGACCTGATTGGTCAAGCAGTGGGGGAGTGTACGCCTAGAGCGGTTACAGCGCAACTGAAAAAATGTAGATCTGCTTAAACGCTTTCAGGCTTAACTTCACGGTTCATTAATGCGCCGACGGCTATGGCCGGTGATTGACCCTCATGAATTACGCTATATACCTGTTCGGCTATAGGCACTTCAATATTCTGAGCTTTTGCGGCCTGAACTGCAGCTGCACAGTTCCAGACACCCTCGGTGGCCTGCTTCATGTTGCCCAGAATGTCTGTTATCTTCTCTCCGGCACCGATGCGTTCGCCGACTGATCTGTTGCGACTGAGCTTGCTGGTGCAGGTGACGATAAGGTCGCCCATTCCGCTCAGGCCGGCAAAGGTCTCCGGGCGGGCCCCCATGGCTGTGCCCAGGCGGGTCATCTCGGCCAGCCCGCGTGTTATGAGCGCGGCGCGGGTATTGTCACCAAAGCCCAGGCCGTCGGCTGCCCCGACGGCGATGGCGATAACGTTCTTAAGTGCCCCGCCCAGCTCGGTGCCGATTATGTCGTCGGTTGTGTAGGCGCGGAAACGGGGAGTGCTGAAAGCCTTCTGCAGCTCATTTGCCAGGTTAGCGTTATGTGAGGCTACAACAACGGCGGTGGGTATGTTGCGCGCCACCTCCTCTGCGTGGCTGGGCCCTGAGAGCGCTGCAATACACGGGAGGTCAAGGATATCCGCTGCAAGTGAGCTCATGCGCTGGTGGGTTTCGGCGCAGAGACCTTTGGCAACGCTTACAACCCTGGCACCATTGGGGATTTTGCCCCGGAAAGAGCTGCATACATCGCGGTAGAACTTTGTAGGTGATGCGAGCACTACTATATCGGCCCCCTGAATAGCGATATCACGGTCGCTTGTCCAGTTGATCTCGCCGGGCAGATTGATCTCCGGCAGGAATGTTTTATTCTCTTTCTCGCGGATGATCTCCTGAATATACTCTTCGAAAGGACCCCAGACGGTGACATCGTGTCCATTAGACTGGAGAACCATGGCGAGGGCCGTTCCCCATCCGCCATCTCCTATAACTGTTGCTTTCATAATTTGTTCCTTTTAAAGCTGAAGCGGTTTTCGGTGCCTGTTAGCAAGCGTACGATGTTGCTTTTGTGCCGCAGAATCACGAGCAGTGAGAGGAGTGTTATTGCCGATGGCAGCAGCCAGCCCTCTTTGCCTTCGATCATCCATGTTGATATAGCCAGTGTGACAGCGGCGGTAATAGATGCCAGAGAAACGTAGCGGCTGAGAATCAGGATCGAAATCCAAACGCCAAATCCGATCAGTACGCTAAAAGGGGCCAGCCCGATCATGATGCCGGCGCTTGTTGCGACACCTTTGCCACCCTTGAATTTGAGCCATACCGGCCAGTTATGGCCTGCTACAACGGCTATGGCACATGTCAGGCGCAGAGGCACATCGTCTCCTGCTTTCATAAGCAGAGGGATCAGCGTAACTGCGCCGACGCCCTTTCCAATGTCCAGAATGAAGGTCATGGTGCCAAAGCGTTTTCCAAGTGTACGGAATACATTGGTTGCCCCTATGTTGCCGCTGCCGACTTTACGAATGTCGACCCCCCTGCTGCGGGCAATCAGGAAACCGAAAGGTATAGCTCCCAGAAGGTATGCAAGTATTGCGGCGGTGACGTAAGGTATTATCTCTTTCATGGTCGTTGTCTCGTGTTTGTTTAACTAAATCGTGCGGTGCAGCATTCGCTCTGCTATGGCGGCGAGTGGAATGGTCGAGGAGCCGATCTGTTCCAGCGCCTGCATGGCGCGTGTTGTGAGATCATTCGCTTTGGTGCGTGCCTGCGCGGCACTCATTACAGAGAGGCAGCTCAGCTCCTGTGAGGGGTGCGACTCATCTGCGTCGAGAAGGTCGTCGATAACCTGGAACGCAACTCCCAGAGCATTTGCAAAGGTGGTCAGCTGTGTCAGGGTTGCATCATCGGCTTGCGCTGCTATGGCCCCCATCCTGATAGCGGCTACAAACAGGTCGGCTGTTTTGTGCTGGTGTACATACTCGACTGTTTCGATATCGGTTGTTTCAGACTCAGCAACATCCTCCCATTGCCCTCCGATAACACCGTTCCAGCCGGCCGCCCTGGAGAGCTCTGCGATCAGGGCAGTGATGATCTGTGCTGGCAGGTTGGCCTTCGTCAGGGTATCGAACGCAAGCGCCTGCAGTGCATCGCCAACGAGCACGGCGTTTGCCTCTCCGTAGACTATATGAACAGTGGGCTTGCCCCGGCGCTCATCATCGTCATCCATGCAGGGGAGATCGTCGTGCACAAGGGTGTAGGCATGTAAGAGTTCTACGGCCGCTGCTGGTGCCTGTGCGCAGGCTGCATCTCCTCCGGCGGCTTCAGCTGAGGCCATGCAGAGAACGGGTCGAATGCGCTTTCCCCCACTGAGAACAGAGTAGCGCATAGCTTCAACCAGTTTTTCCGGACGTTGTCCGGTTGCGGGAAGTACGGCATTCAAAGCAGTTTCAGCAGTGTTGCGCATCGTATTAAGGTAGCTTTCAAGATCGAACATCTATCAAGAATAGACCTTTTTACCTTAATGATGCAGTTCTTTTTTGAGGTCAGAGTGAAATTAGTTGGGTTGGGCTGCAGAGATGGGGTTGATTCAGCCCTGTTTATATAGGGCGTGGGTAAAAAAAGTAGCGGGCCCCCGGAGGGGGGGACCCGCTTGTTATGTAGGGAGGTGTGTCTGCAATAAGCTATTGCTTTACTGCATGGGATTAATGTCTCATGTTTCACGGTTCTCACCAAGCCCAAAGATATAATATATAAATTCTTTTGGTCTCATAGTGTGGCTGTAAATACGGGCGGATGATCTATAATGTACGACTTAGTGCTTGAGCATATACCTTAGAATGTTTAGGTATGAGTGATTTAGTGTTAGTATCTGCGGTTTTCTTCAGTTTATCGCCACACCGTGGGCACCACGTTGTGAGGTCCCCATCTCACTCCTCTCATCTCCTTTGTGATCTTTGTGAGCTCGAGCCCGGCTAACTCTCTCGGGCAGGCACATCTCCCTTTTACAGTTACGATTACGATTCACTACCATCCCGTAGAGGCCCCGAAACGCCCAAAAAGAGGGTAAACCCCTTGGGTTCTTGAAGGTCCTGTCGTTTCTTGTGTTGCATGATTTGCTCATAGCGTTGCCGTTCACAAAGATTTTTCACTGAGAGCTCACAGAGAGCAC
>CAZAKU010000314.1:0-3718 GCA_964485765.1 uncultured Lentisphaerales bacterium | reverse complement strand
GGCATTATTCAATGTTGAATTGACTCCCATAGAACCGACTCCGGCGGGAATGGATGCAATCGAATTCGGGTTTGCCCCCAATATCGGCGAAGCAATGCGCCCCCTGCGCGTGATCGCCTCGAGCGGTGAGATCTCACGTGTCATGCTAGCCGTTAAAGGCGTTCTGGCACTGCATGACAGCATACCTATACTTGTATTCGATGAGATAGATGCCAATATCGGCGGCAAGACCGGCAATGCCGTAGGCAGTAAACTGCGCTCCGTCGCCAGGCATCACCAGGTGCTGTGTATAACCCACATGCCGCAAGTGGCCGTTTGCGGAAACTCACATTATGTAGTTTCCAAACAGGTTACAGATGGCAGAACAAAAACATCCATAAGCGCTGTTGAGGGAGAGACACGTACCGAAGAGGTCGCACGTATGCTGGGAGGCAAAGAGCTTACCAGCGTAATCCTGGAACATGCGCGTGAGATGCTGAAGGCTTAAGAGGACGTTTATACACCAAGCTCTCTACTGACCCAGCGCAGTTCGCGCAATATACCTTCATCGACATTGTCGGTAGCCCCTGAATTTTCGCGCCATACATCCCATGTATAGGTTTCGACCTCAAGCAGGTTGCAACCACTGTCATTCAGTGCCGCAAGAAACGCTTTATCCTGCAGCAACCCCGACGTACTCCTAAGGTTCCCAAAGGATTCAACAAACAGCGGGAGATGGTAATGCACACGCCAGACAGAACCGGGGGGTATATCATTGGATGACAGGGCATCACTCAAATCCGCAAATCTCATCACCCCCCCCTCCCCGCTGCGCACACAGACCTGATGAAGGTAGGTAGGTTCGGCAAAGCGCTCCAGCTCCCGCACAGCATCAGCTCCAACGGCCTCAATGGCCGAACTCAACTGTACCTTGCCAACGCGTACACCTGCGGAGTTCAACAGGTTAAGGCTATCCGGGAAGTGCTCAAACTCCACCGCCTGATGGGCGGTATCAAAACAGCAGCCGATATAGCGCTGCAGCATAGCTTCGGCCTTTGAGCATGTAACGCCAGTAAGCTTTGCAAACAGGGGGGCTCCTTCATGCCAAACCCGCTGAAGAACATCCACCAGTTCAGGTGTGGTTTCGGGGTAACAGAAAGGTTCAGGTTCTATGCATAAAACCACCTCAACCCCCGTCTCCTGCTCTAAGCGATACAGCTCTGTTGCACATCGTGCAACATTCAATACAGCTTCCGACAAGCGGGCCTCATACCCATCCCAGCCTTTAAAGGTTAGAGGCGCCGTCGACACTGCAACAGTACATGGAGAAACACTCATACCGGCCACGGCAGCGGCCACATTGCAACTGTATTCAAGCCTGGCAGAATCACTCCAGTCAGGCAGGTACACATTATCTTTAACCCTATCGCCATGAAATGCACCAAACGGGAAGGCATTAACTGTAGCCACATACGCGTTGGCGTCCTGAATCTCATCACGAAAGGCGGAAGAAGCGGATGGCTCACCAACAAGGAACTTAGCTGCTTCCGCACTTAACCGCAGGCCGAGACCGAATGTGCTGCCTGGTGAGAAGCTGTTACGAATTGGTACAGCATGATCCCGTACAGCACTTAATTGCGCGTCCCAGCTCTCGCCAGGGTGCACATTAAGGCAATATGTAAGGTCGTATCCAGAATGTCTCATAACTCATACACCGTCTAAATCAGTGAGGAATCACGAAGCTCGCGCAACTCCTCAACGGACTCAATTATCCACTCCTGATTCATGTGGTGTACCTCCACACTCTTCCCGATCCCATCAGGCAGCGTTATATTCAGTCTCCCGCCGAGATGCTCCTGGAAATCACGCAGACCGCGCAATATCTCATGTTCGCCATCGGCTCTCTGCCAGCACAATTCATCGCAGAAAATCGGTAGCCCGCAACGCTGCAGAGCTGCCAGCACCTGCGAAAGCTCATCCTCACTCAGTAACCCTTTGCGCTTAGCGTATACCGAGTCGAGCGCAATGCCTATTGCAACGGCCAGGCCGTGCCCCAGATCACCGCCGGTCAGCATCTCCAGGCGATGGGCCGACCAATGGCCAAAATCGAGTGGCCGCGCCGACCCCATCTCGAAGGGATCTCCATTGGTTGCTATGTGGTTGAGATGAATCTCCGCACATCGTCTTATCAGTTCAGCCATCGAATCCTTGTCACGCCTGCGAAGCAGATCGGCATGCGAGCAGAGAAAATCAAAAAACGCTCTATCCTTTATCAGGGCAACTTTGAATGCCTCCGAAATACCACCGCGCCAATGCTCTTCAGGAAGCGAATCAAGCAGGGAAAGGTCATTGATTACAGCGAACGGAGGTGCAAATGTACCCAGAAAGTTCTTCTGTCCATGCTCATCGACACCATTCTTAACCCCGACACCTGCATCATTCTGCGAAAGCACGGTAGATGGCATCCTAACCATACGCAGACCGCGGTGAACGAGCGACACGGCGACACCAAGAGCGTCCAGCATACTGCCCCCTCCAATGCCAAGCACGAAGCTCTGCCGGTCGAGGTGCAAATTGCCAAGCTCTGTCAAAACCGCGCTGAGGTGAGTGTATCCCCGTTTAGCAGCTGCACCGCCGGGTATCATACGAACCCCGCCTGCCAGCTCCAATGAGTCGGTATGAGCCGCAAAATAATCACGTATCTGCTGCACAAGATGGGGGCGGGCAGATGCAAGTCCGGAGTCGACATAAACGGCGACGCGATGGCAGCGCCCCTCTTTCAGTCGATCGATACTTTCACAAATACATGAATTCTCCGGTGCGAAAGAATCCCTTACAAAATGAACAGGGTAGTTGAATGCCACCTCAAACGATTGATTGACAACCGGGGCAACCGTGAACGGATTATCTTTTTCGTCGTTTATCATTACTCTATGTCGCCCTGTTCATTCATAAGCCATTTACCAACCGATAACCCCAGCTCAGCCACACTCTGCGGATTGCCCGGCAAAACAACATCACTTCCACATGCAACGCTGCGTCCATAACGTCCGTGAGAACCACGAATGCGATCGGTATTCTGCGATACTCCGGGAGGGCATAGTGAGAAGAACATCTCGCACGGATCAAACCCCGGCTTTCGATGAATATCAATATGCGTTGCATAATCGGGGGCCTCTTTCCTGTGCGACCACCATGGGTAAGCGAACCAGAAACCCTCTTGGGCAATCGCCAGCAACTCTCCGGCAGCCGCGTTAGCAACATTCCTGCCGGACATTCCCTCCCTGTCAAGCACCTCATCCACACCGTCCACATCACTTAGGCAGCGCTGTACATCAGAGATGTCATCCTGATTCTTTACATATACATGAGCGATCTCATGGTCGACTACAGCAAAAGCCGCCGAAGAGCAGAAGTCGGGATAGAGGCGTCCGCGTATAGAACGAACCTTCATAAACCCTTTTTCGAGCAGCTCCCTGTTAAGCAACAGGGCCTTTCCGGTTACGGGTGCTATCTCATAATCACCAAAAATCAACCGGGAATATCCCTGCTGCTCCGCCTGCGAAAAGATCTGTTCAACCTGATTTTTCAGCACCCCGGCTGCACGTGCAGCCGCATCGCTTGATGGACCGTGGCGTTGAAGGTCATAATCGAGAGTTGGGAGATACACCATTATAAGCTCAGGCGCATCGGGGCGTTTCAACATCTCAACCGTCGCCCGGCTTATCCAGTTACCAAC
>CAZAKU010000313.1:0-3313 GCA_964485765.1 uncultured Lentisphaerales bacterium | reverse complement strand
TGGAAGAAGGACATTGCCTGATCAATCGCCCAGCGCAGCCCCTCGGAGTTGTAGTAATCGAATGTAAAACCGTTACCTCTGCCTGCTGCCATGTTGAGGTGGGTGACGGTGTCGTGAAGTCCCCCGGTGTTGTGTACGATCGGAAGATTTCCGTAGATGGCACTTATCATCTGTGGAAGTCCGCAGGGCTCAAAACGTGAAGGCATAAGCATGAAGTCTGCCGCTGCGTAACCAAGATGCGACAGCGGTTCGGCGAAATCGCAGACAGCCAGTCGGGAGTGGATGTCGTGTATGCTGACTATGTCGCGGAAATGCTGCTGGAACGATCCGTTTGCCACTATGGCAACCTGCAGCCCTTCAGCGGCATAATCATCAAGCATACGGAAAAGTATGTCGGCCAGCAGCTGGCAGCCCTTCTGCGAGGGGTCTAGTCGGGAGGGCCAGAAGAAGAGGGGAGCATTGGGGTCGACGTTGAGCCCCATTATTTTCTGAAAATCCAGCTTGTTGGCGCGTTTGCCTGCTGTCAGAGAGAAGCTGTCATAGTTCTCGGTAATCAGCTTATCGGTGCTGGGGTTGAAGCTGGGGTCGGGGGCATTAAGTATTCCGTATGCGCAGCCCGCATTCTTCTTCTGTGCCACCTCGTTACGGATGTGCGGCGGAACAAATTCGTGCCGTCCATCTACTATCTCATTAAGGAAAGTCGGGCTGACGGTATTTATAAAGTGGGCGCCGAATATACCGCTTGCCAGCAGGTCTACCGGTGTGGTGGATCGTGTTGCTTCGTAGTTACCCGGGGTTTTGGTGTAGTAGAAGTGGCGCCAGTATTCGGCCGCATCGATACCGCGGTCTTCGATCTCCTCAAGCAGCAGTTCCTGGGTGTGTATGTTATGCAGTGTGAAAAGCGATGGTATCCCCAGGCGGCGTGCTACTCCCGGGATCAGTCCGGTCATCCAGTCATTGCAGTGGATCAGGTCGGGTTTTACCACTGGGATTATGTTGTTGATGACCTCGCGCTGGAAAGCTAGAGCAATCTTGTGCTCCTCGGGGCAATAGTTGGAGTAGACGGAATCGCGGTAGTAGAAGATACGGTCCTCCGCCAGGTGGATCCTTTCATCAGGCAGCTTGCTCTGGTATACACGCAGCTCACCACTGATCAGCTTGCCGACCTCTATGTGAAACATGCGTCTGTAGTGCGGCAGAGCCACATGTACCTGAACATTTTTCTCATAAAGTGCGGCAACAAGCGATGCGGAAACGTCGGCCAGACCACCGGCTTTGGCAGAGAGGGCATTTGCCATGTTACCCATGCCCTCCGGAAGATAGGTGATCTCGGGGGTAACTATAAGTATGCGTGGTTCCCTGTTGCGCGGAATACGCGTTTGTATTGAGTCCATCATATCTTCTTCGCCCACGTAATAAAGCCGGGTATCAGTGCCTCGCATTCATTACCATGCGGCACGGCTCTTACTGTTAAACCGAAGCGTCCTGTTGTGCGGCATTGAATACTTGCGGAGTAGCGATATTTCCCATCGCCGAGATCATCAGCTATAGCCATCAGTTGCGTGGATCCGGTTATGATCTCATTCTTACTGTCTGCCAGACCGTAGTATATCTGCACATCTACCTCCTCCGGAGCAAGTTTGCCCAGAGAAACCACTGCCTCTATACATAACATGTCGCCTACATGGTGGAAAGATGTGCCGCTTTTTGTCTTTTGGGGGGTGTCGATATGGATAGCACCCCACAGTGATGCCAGCCGCTGCTGATGTTCGACAATACGTTGTGCTTCAGCTCCATTATTCTCGATTAGAGCTCCATATTTCTTGATAGCCGGCATGTAGAACCGTTTGCTGTATTCATCTACCATTCTGTGACTGGTAAAGAATCCGAATGACATTTGCATGGCGGATTTCATCATCTTGATCCAGCGCTGGGGCAGGTCGCCATGCTGGCGCTCGTAGAAACAGGGAACAACCGAGTTTTCGAGCAGGTTATAGAGTATCTGGCTTTCGACGTTATCCTGAAAATCAGTGTCGTCGTAGTGTTCGCCACCCTCTATTGCCCATCCACATTCCGGGGAGTATCCTTCGCACCACCATCCATCCAGGATGCTCAGGTTCAGGACGCCATTAAGTGACGCTTTCATTCCTGACGTACCGCTGGCCTCCATCGGCCGTCGCGGGGTGTTAAGCCATACATCAACCCCTTGAACAAGTCGGCGTGCAATGTTCATGTCATAATCTTCTACAAATACGATATGCTTGCGCAGACCGGGTCGCCTTGAGAATTCGATTATCATCTGAATCAGTCTTTTGCCTTCATCGTCTGCAGGGTGGGCCTTGCCGGCAAACACCATTTGAACGGGACGTTCTTTGTTGCAGAGCAGGGATTCAAGACGGTCTGGGTTTCTTAGCAGCAGGGCTGCGCGTTTATATGTTGCGAAGCGCCGCGCAAAACCGATGGTAAGGGTGTCGTGATCCAGTACAGTCTTTACCTCTTGCAGCTGTTTGCTGCTTGCATTGCGTGCTTCGTACTGTCGCTCTGCCTGTTCGCGAATGGTCCTTATCATGCGTGACCGACAGAGTTCATGCGACGACCAGAACTCCTCGTCGGGCAGCGTCATAATGTTATTGAGCATGCTGCCGCTCATAGGGAACTGCCGCCATTTGGGGCCCAGGTAGCGGTCGAAAAGGAGAACCATGGTGCTTGAGAGGAAGGTTGCAGGATGGACTCCGTTTGTGACGTGACTTATAGGAAGCTCTTCATTCGGGTATTCCGGCCATAGCTTCGACCACATGTTTCGAGCTACCTCTCCGTGAAGTTTGCTGACTCCGTTGCTGTAACGGCAAAGGTTGAGCCCCAGGATGGTCATTGAGAGGGTAGTTCCCTCCTCGTCTGATGGTTCTCTGCCCCACTTCAGCACGCGCTCCGTGTCCATTGTCAGCTCAGAGGCCAGCGCTTCAAGGTGTGGGCGCACAATGTCGTGACGGAACACTTCGTTTCCGGCGGGTACCGGTGTATGTGTTGTGAAGATTGATGTGCGACGCACCGTCTCACGTGCGGCTTCAGGAGAGAGGTTGTGATCGGTTATCAGGTGCGATATACGGGCCAGACAGAGAAATGCGGCATGACCTTCATTTATATGGCATACGTGTGGATGGTAGCCGAGTGCGTTTAGCACACGGTATCCCCCGATACCCAGCAGAAGCTCCTGACGCAGGCGTGTAGTGCGGTCGCCTCCGTAAAGCTGGTCTGTGATCTGCCTCAGCTCCTGTGAATTCTGGTGTATGTTGGCATCAAGCAGATAAAGGGC
>CAZAKU010000312.1:0-9034 GCA_964485765.1 uncultured Lentisphaerales bacterium | reverse complement strand
ACGCTGTAATGATTACAAGCAGTGACATCGCCGCCAGCAGCTCTATAACGCTGAAACCACTGCGGGCATGGCTTGCTATTACTGTTGTGCCTCTGTCGCCGGATATCATGGCAGGCCTCCGCTGTCCGCGAAGAGAGTAACAAATGTATATTGCTCCTCTCTGCCGCTGCTGCCGGGCATTACGTCGAGCTGAACCTGTGCCGCATTGGGCCAGCTCGTGGAATCAGACTGATTCTGCATGCTTATCTTCACATGGTAACGGAATGAATATTCAAGAATATTAGTAGTGATCTGTGGGTCGTAGGCGGTGGCGAAGTAGTGAATCGTATTGGTGAGGCCGTTACAGATTATGCCGGGGTTGGGGTTCTCCTCCGGAGAGAACCACATAGGTAATGCGGCTATCGGCAGGTTGGTGTTGCCGCTTGAGAAGGTATCCCAAAAAATCTCGAATTCATTGCTGACGCTGTGACGGTTGATGTTGTTGTTTATAGATGCCAGACCGCTGAAAACATTGTCGGCAAACATTGTGGCACGTATTTCGCCTTCGGCCATTCTTGCGGAGCGGTTGCCGTGACGCGAGAGGCCGAATATCACCAGTACGCCCATGCTGATAACCAGCGCCGCCAGGGCCAGTTCAATAAGGGTGAAGCCGGAGGATCTATTTCTGTGTGTGGTGATTTTTCTCATGGGTTAATGCCGATGTAGCCTGTGAGACGTGAGACGGTTACGGTTGCAGCCATTGCGCTCTCTTCGGGCACACCGTATTCCCGCATGATTATGTCGCAGTAGAGAGGGTCTTCCGGCTCCCATTGCGCGGAGCCATCCGGGTGGAATGTGATAGTTTCGGGTGTAGTATCGCTAAACACTATTCCATCCGGAAGAGCGTTGGTGGAGGTAATTAATCGAGGCTGTTCGCTTCCGTCGGTAATGCCGCTTATAGTGAAAGTGCCCTGTTTTCCATCATTGATGAGGTCGATTATTGCCGGGGTTCGGTGGGTTACAGCCCACTGGCGTGCGAGATCGAGGGTTGTGATGCAGCCTTGTGATGCCGTTGATACCGCGGTATTGCGGCCCCATGACAGGTAGGCTCCGATTGCCAGGGAGAAGAGTGTTGCCACAATTCCAAGCACAACAAGCATTTCGATAAGGCTGTATGCCGCACGCCGGCGTAGCCGTATGTTTGGGCGATTGCTGTTTAAATATATGTTCTTTAGTTTCACAGTTTTATTTTGTGCTGGATGAGAATACCGGTTCGCCTGCTCTGTGGCCCCATGATACGACAATGCCGGGTTTGTTGGTGGCGATGGTGATGACATCCCTTTCACTGCGCTTGATACCTGCGTTCAGGAATCCATCTCCGTCGCCATCGGCGAATAGGATGTAAGGTCTGCCCCAGGGGTCTAGCAGATAGCCTTCACTCATCGATTCATCGTCGATTTCAAGAAATAGTTGATTGCGCGGGTTTTGCACCAGGTTTGTTGTAAGAGCACCTATTAATTCGCGTTGGTCTGCCATCTCGCCTGCGGTGACTGTTGTTGCATGGGGGCCGTCAGGTACCGCGTATACCAGATCTGTATCTATGTCGTTTTTGTATAGCGGCCAGTGCCCGTAGACCGAGCGGTACTGCTCTGTGGCGAGGAGGATTCTGGCTGCGGTTGCCGCGGCCTTACGGCGTTGGTGTGCGCGGTGCAGGGCTGTGACGCCCGGGAATATCAGGGAGGCGAACATGGTGATAAGAAACATTACACAGAGAAGCTCTATAAGGGTCATGCCACGGCATGCGCTGCCATGGCCGCCCGTATTGTCGTCTCCGGCATGCCACATACTATTATCGAATTGCCCGTTGCGGACGTTCGATGCTGTGTAATGGCTTTTCATTGCTCCCAGCTTCCGATAATTTCGCTGGTTTCGGGGTCGGTGGTCCAGACGATTACAGGTCGATATATAAGCTCTTCACCGCTGACGGGAGACTCTATGGCGTTGTCGAAATCGATATCGAAACGTGTGACATAGGCGAAGCGGTTACTGGCGCTGCCGGATAATCTGTTATTGCACCACGGGTTTGCGGGTTCTCTATTGGCAAAAAAGCGGGTGAACTCTATAAAGGGCACGTTTTTAGGGTTAAGATTTACTGACGTGCTGCCTGTCGGGGCGGGGCGTCCCTGCAGCATATCAGCGATCCCGTTATCGTTATTTATAACCAGAGTTCCCTTGGCGTCGATGGCATTCGTCGGCCAGGTGTTGTAGGTTGAGTAGTATTCCTTCCAGGCACTCTCAATCTTTGCTACCTCGCTGCGTGCAATCGTAACGCGTGAGTGGTGGTTTACCGCTCGCCCGGCGTTCATTAGGATTCCGAGCAGGATAGAGATAACCGCCAGCACTATCAGCATCTCAAGCAGTGTAAATGCACTATCAGTTCTTTTTTTGGAAGAATACATTATCTGTGTTCTCCTCCATGGTTTCGTCGGTAAGGTCTTCCAGCCGATCTGGTCCGCATGAGTAGAGGCGGTAGTTGTGGGGGCTCTCCTCTTCGTCGTAAATGTAGGAGAAGGGCCTCTCCCAGGGGTCGACCCCGTCTGTGTCGGCGTCGATCCATTGTGAAATCTGTGGAATAATATTTGTGACACTGGTGCTGTCACCGGGTGCCGGATAGATGTTGTTTACCAGGTAGTATTCATTCAGGGAGTGATGAAGATCGCCGAGTTCTGAGCGTGCATACGAGATGTTGGCCCGTAATTCGGCATATCTCGACAATCCCAGCACAAGCCCTATCAGGATGCTGATGATAAGTATCACCATCAGTATCTCCATCAGGGAAAAGCCGCTCACTCCCTTTGATTTATGTTCAGTGGCGTTCATAGTTACCTGATCTACACGCGTCAGAGTTTAGCACATGTTTCGGCGATATTCTATTACGTACCCAATTGTCCTGCTACGCGAAGAACTTCATCTACGGTGGTAACTTCGTTCATTACGCGAATCCAGCCGTCGCGGCGCAGGGAAACCATTCCATCTTTTACGGCTTGTGTTTTGATTATATTGGCGGGTTGCTGCTCTACTACCATGGCACGGATATCATCGGTCAGAAGCATGACTTCATTAATGGCGCAGCGCCCGCGGTAGCCTGTGAAGTTACAGGCCGGGCAACCGTGTCCGCTGATGAATTTCAACTCCGCAGCCTTGTCGGGGTAGAGTCCTGAGATCTCTTCACGAATACCGAAGGGGGGTTCCTTAGTGTCAGTGCATAAGTGGCATACACGTCGTACAAGTCGTTGAGCGATAACACCTTCAAGGCATGATGAGATGAGATATGGTTCGATCCCCATATCTGAAAGTCGTGTGATCGCGCTGGGTGCGTCATTTGTGTGAAGCGTGCTGAAAACCAGATGCCCCGTCAGGGATGCACGCACAGCGATGTCGGCCGTCTCGGAGTCACGGATCTCACCGATCAGTACAACATCGGGGTCGTGTCGCAGGATAGAGCGCAGTACGTTGGCAAATCTCAATCCGATGCGTGCATGCACCTGGACCTGATTGATGCCGCGCATTTGGTATTCTACGGGGTCCTCAACGGTGATGATCTTGATGTCGGTTTTGTTGACCTGTGAGAGCAGGGCGTAGAGCGTTGTGGTCTTTCCGCTACCGGTTGGCCCCGTCAGGAGAACCACACCGTGCGGGAGTTTGGTAAGCTCATGGATTTTGGGTAGCTGAGCCGGGGTAAGTCCCAGGTTTGTGAGGTCCACAAAGGCTGAGTTACGGTTAAGAATACGCATATTAACCGTTTCGCCGTATCCAGTAGGCAGAACGCTTACGCGCAGGTCGAATTCCTCACCCGCGGCACGCACTTTTATACGTCCATCATGTGGTTTGCGGCGTTCGGCGATATCCATATCGGCCATAATTTTCACAGATGAAGCGATGGCGCGCTTGAGCCTCTCGACGCCGCGCGGCAGGGGGATCTCCTGCAGAATGCCGTCAACTCTGTAACGCAGACGGACATCCTCTTCGAATGGTTCTATATGGATATCGGTGGCATCCATCTTGATCGCTTCAGATATAATCATCTGTATGAAGCGTACCATGCCGCTTTCATCGTTCTCGGCGGATATGTCGCCGTCTTTCTTCTCGTTCTCATCCTCATTCTCTTCGGCTTCCATGACCAACTGGTCGATAGTTTCGGCACCAAGGCCGTAGAAGAAGGTGAGCGATTTACGTATATCTTCCCTGGTACACAGAACCCATTCTATTGCAAGGTCCAGGACCATGCGCAGACCGTCGCCCATGGCCATATCGGGTACGGTATGGGTTGCCAGCGTTATGATGCCGCCATCAATTGTAAGCGGCATGATCTTATGTTTAAGGGCGGTTTTTGAGGCCAGTTTTTTGACCGCCTCGGGGTCTATGGTGAAATCACCTATATTACAAAACGGGATTCCGCTGATGTTACTCAGCTCCTTGAGAAGGACCTTTTCTTCGACCAGGGCTTCGGATTGCAGCAGTTCGGCAAGAGATTCTCCGGTAATGGCCCGGCGTGACTGCAACTCTTCGATCTCGGCACGTGTTATCAGGTCGTTGTCGACCATCTTATGCGCCAGCTCAAGCATCAACTGGTCGGAGTAGTAGCGTTTTACGCTGATCTCGGAGCTCTCTTCAGGTGGCTTAGTATTTTGTGGATCTTTACTCATTTTTGCTTCGGAATGGGTGTGATTATTACGGATTCGTCGAGCATGAGGACTTTGGTATCATCCTTAGACAGCTGAACTTTCAGGCGGTTTTCCTCAATGGAGATCACTTTGGCGCCGAATAAATAATCCCCGGCCTTAATGAAGCGGCTGCTGGTGCGGCGTGAATTTGAGATCCATGCCAGGGTTGCGCCGTCGGTGCGTTCCAGAACGCCGCGGTAGTATACTCTTATGGGTCGTGACGGACGACGTGGTCTCTTCGGGTCGTTCTTTGTATCGTCCCAATCGAAGCCGTCAACCCTCGGCGGGGGCTTTACTGTTATCAGCGCACCTCCCTTCGGTTGTTTCGGAGGCTTGAATCTGTCGTGGTGCAGAGTAACTGTCATATCGCCGCTAACAACCTGGTTTGTGGGCATTGCATCTGCCGGGGGACGGAAGGGGGAGACAGGAACTATTCCGTATTCGGGGTTGAGTTGCTCTTCGACGAAAGCTATAGCGCCGAGATCCTTGTATTCACTTTCAACAAACTTGCCGCCGGATGAGGAAGGCAGTGCTGTATTTGATCCGGGACGAAACTCGATCGTTGCTCGCCAGCCGATCACGCATAAAAATGCCAGCATGCATACAGTACATACTCGGCGCGCGTTCAGGTGCATGAGCCATTTCCAAAATGAATCCACGGTTTAGCTCTCCTTGGGGGGGTAAAAAATAAGTGCCTTCATAACGGCGAATACGCGCAGGGGCGCATCCTTCTCCTGTCCGGCGATAATCCGGATATTGTCGAAGGCGAAGATACTGTCATCTTCGAAGATAGTCTGCATAAGCCCGAAGAAGTTGTTAAACGCAACATCGAACTCAACCTTTACAGGGTACACCTCCAGAAAGCTGCGTCCATCCTCTTTCAATGACCCCGGTTTAAGGGGGGAGATTGAGTAGAGGCGCTCTATGCGGCCGTCGAGGGTAAGGTCTGCAAGCCGCTCTACTGCTTTCAGCTGAAGCATCCGTTCACGGGCTTCCTCGCTTTCGGTAAGTTCGAGCTCCATTTCCAGATAATCGGGCAGGAGTTCCACCCCAAGTGCTTCCGATTTCTGGATCAGTCGGTCGCGCTGGCGGATAAGCTCCACCTTGTAGTCGATATGCATGGCACTTGTCTGCCTCAGGGCACGCTGGTTTGCATATGTTCCAAGGCGCTCTGAGAGTTGCAGCCACTGGGTTCGGGTCTGCTTAAGGAGCTCCTTTTCATGTGCGAGTTCCCGTTCAAGATCGTTAATGGACTTGTTGCCATGGCCTGATTTTTCGATCTTCGTGCGCAGATCGTCAATCTTTTTCTGGTTTCTTCCGAGCATTTTTGACGAGAATGTCCATGCCCCGAAAATCAGGCCGATGGCCGCCATGAGAATAAGTACAATCTGCTGGCGTTCGGATGGCTTCGGTAGAGATGTGAGATTCATAAACCCCTCGTCTTTATTTCGATAACGAATTGTGTCAGGTTTGTTATCGGGCGCGTGCCCTGCCAACGGGTGCCTATCAGTAGATTATCGGCAAGCAGATCGGCTTCCTCTACAAATTCGGACTTCTTAAGATTTCGGATAAGGTCCTTTATGGTCAGCAGGCTTCGAGTAGGGGTGTAGCCCTCGATTATGAAGCGATTGAACAGTGACGATTTAGGGACTGTCGGATCTTTTTTTTCAGTTACTCGACGTGGCCGCCGCATCTCGTGCATGTTTAGGCGCTTCTTATCCGGTTTTGGCTCTTTCGGTTTGGGTGAGGTGAAGTATGTCTCGGCATCGCTTACCATAGATATCCAGTCATCGGGGTGGATCGAATTGGCCACCAGTCTGATAACCTCACGCATCTTTGGCGCAGCTACCATAAGCGATTGTACCTGGCCTGAGCGAATATGGAACCGTTCGCTCTGTTCATGTGTTCTATTGATCTTATTGATGGTCTCCTCGATGCGCTTCTGGTACTGAAGCTGTGCATCGTATTCATCCTTCTGCTTATTGAACATGCGTACAGCACTTATCATAAATACCAGCAGTGAGAGCCCCGCCATTACTCCGGATGCTATCCAGTAAGGTTTTTCACGGCGGAACACCATCTCGTCTTTCAGGCGTGGAGGCATCAGGCTCAGAACTGCGTCCGATGATTGTGCTTTCACGGAGCAGATGGCTGTTCCCAGTGCGATCAGATCATCAGGTTCACATGGCAGGTTGGGGGCCAGCTCCTCTATAAGGTGGATTGGGTGGTCTATGCGTTCACGCAGTTTGTCGCTGAATCCCTGCAGCCGTGCACCGCCGCCGCTGAGTACGACCCGGCCGATCTTGTATTCCTCGCCGGAGAAGAGGCTGTTGTAAACGGCAAGACAACTGTTGAACTCTGTCAGCCAGAAATCGGTGACCTCCTGAAGCTCCTGCGGCAGTGTTCCATCTTCGTTGAGCTTGCCGTCGGCTTTGCGGTTTTCGGCCTGAATGATTGACTGGCCGGAGGCGCGGGCCATGGCCTCGGTAAACATCCTGCCGCCGCATGAGAATGAGCGGGCAAACAGTATGCCTTCAGACAAACCGACAGCAAGTTCAGTTCCGGCGTGCCCGACATGAACAAAGATAGTTGGATAGGGGTCGGCCGGAATCAGAGAGGTCGCGGCGCGGTACAGGGCAAAGGGGCGCGGGATCAGATCCATAACACGCTCGACGCCAAGCTTTCGGGCATCGTTAAGCTGCTTGGTTACAAAGTCCGGCCGTGCCATTGCGATCAGAAGATGCTTACTGCTCTCCGCACTGCCGAATGAGGTGACATCGAAGTTCATCAGTTCGGATGCCATCTCGTTGAACTTGGCAACTTCGATTGAGGCGGCCTGATCCGGTGTGCGAGGATCATCAGCGGCCAGCATCATCGGCTGGAATACGCATTCATGCCCCGACATCCCGATGGTGCAATGCAGCTTGTGCAGCCCGTGTGATTCGATCCAGGGGGAGACAACCCGTTGCAGGTTCGGTACGCTTGCGGGGAGGCGCAGCTCTTCGCGTCGGGTTACCTTAGGCTTGCCTGAGCGTTGGTCGACCCATAACGCACGGATAGTGTGCGATCCAATGTCGAGTCCGATTATTGTGTTATTCTGTGGCATAGAGGTTCCTTTTACCTGACAGGCGCGAGTGCCGGATCGATGAAAGGTGCAGGGGCCGCTGCTGCGTCCGGTACAGCAACCGGTGCTGCTGCGTCCGCTACAACAACTGGTGCAGCGGCATCTGGTACAGCAACTGGTGCAACTGCGTCAGGTACAACAACCGGTGCCGGTGCGGCAAAATCTGGAGGGATCGCAGCTTCTGTTGCGGCTTCTGTTTCTACTGCGTCAATCGGCTCAACTTTAGCTGTCTCTGTCTCTTTGTCTTCACCCCACTCCCTGGCGGCGCTGACGGAGGAGCGTCCCAGTCCGGGTGAGGGAACATTCAGAGGCGTCAGGCTTTCGCCGCTCTGTGCGATTACCGTGGCGGTAACAAAGATGAGAAGGTTGTTGGACTCTTTATCAATGGTCTCGGTCATGAATAGACGCCCCAGGAGCGGTATCTTCGAGAGGAAGGGAACGCCACTTGTGCGTACAACATCGTGTGAGTCTATAAGTCCGCCCATGACTACGGTTTCGCCGCTGCCCACTACAAGCTCGGTTATCGCTTCTCTGCGCTCAAAGACAGGCAGAGGCGGCATCTCTATTACTGAGAAACCGTTGGTGGTGTTGCTCATGCTGGGGGGGAGCGGGTATTCATTCTCGGCCCAGTCGATGAAGTCCGTCACCTCAGGGGCGAGATGCAGGTTGATGCTGTAGCCATCGTTGCCTACGCTTGGCGTAACAGTAAGTGCGTATCCAAGCTCCTCCTTCGTGGGGGCGCCGGATGGGGCCAGCTGGGAGGGGATTGTGTTGACGTTATTGTTGTCGCCACTAACAGTCTTGTTGTCGAAATCCCACTCTTCATAGTAGTAGAAATCGCGTCCGATACGGATGAAGGCTTCCTTGTTGTTGACCACGGTGATTCGCGGCACCGAGAGCGTCTCGGCGTTGGCGCTGGTTTCCAGTGCATAAAGTATGGCCGAGAACTGTGGATCGGTGAGTATTCCCTGAACGGTTGCCGTCAGTCCGTTGGCAACGGTCTTGCCGGTAGTTCCGATTGATGCACCCGGTACGGCGGCCGCTGCTGCGGCGAGTCCCGGTACGATTACGCTCGGCTCGCCCCCTTTGTCGGCGAGCTGCCAGTCGGAGTTAAGAAGCCAGTCGATCCCCAGATCGCGCATTGTGCCGGTTCTGGTGAGCAGGAAGCGAGCCTCTATAAGTACCTGCGGAGGGGTGACATCAAGCG
>CAZAKU010000311.1:0-7503 GCA_964485765.1 uncultured Lentisphaerales bacterium | reverse complement strand
GCGATTGCGCTCACCATGCTTTTCAGCAAAAAGGATAGCCGCCGGGAAACAGCAACTATTCTTATCGGCTTTGGTCTGCTGTTTCTGGGGCTGTCCTTTATGAAGGAGAATGTCCCCGACATAAAGAACAACCCCGGAGTTCTTGAGTTTGTCCGTAATTTTTCGGATATGGGCTTCCTCTCTACATTGATATTTGTTGGTATCGGAACCCTGCTGACAATTGTCGTGCAGTCATCTTCTGCAGCCATGGCTATTACAATAGTCATGGCCTCGCAGGGGTGGATCAACTTCCATATGGCCGCTGCGGTAGTCCTTGGTGAGAATATCGGAACAACTGTCACCGCATATCTGGCATCACTTGGGCTGGGTGTTGAAGCTAAGCGTACGGCCAGAGCACATATGCTGTTTAATGTAATAGGTGTAATATGGATGCTGATATTGTTTGTGCCATTCTGCAATATGATAACAACCTTGATTCCTGAAAAGCCTGTCACGGAGGTGGTCCAGGTTGTTAATGAGGACGCTGCTCCTGTGACATCTGAAAATGTCACAGCTGCTGCAGGAATCACGCAGGACAACACACCTAGTGGCGCCGATGGAACGACCTCTGCTGACTCAGAAAAAATCAAAAGGGAAGAGCAGCTCAAAACATTGGTTAAATGGCGTTTATCTCTGTTCCACACCCTTTTCAATCTCACTAACTCCATGTTGTTGATCTGGTTCGTTCCGTTGATCGGTGTGATCGTATGCAGGTGGGTAAAGGATAAGAGCACGAAAACCAACTATTATGAAGAGGGCTATCATATATCCCGCGTGCCATCCAATGTTCCCGATGCTCTTGAGTCGAACCTTGTTATCGCCCGTGCAGAGATTGGAAAGATGGCCATGGTCACACATGATATCCTCGAAGTGGCTATTCAGATGGAGCGCAGCTCCGGTGATGATCTCTCCGCACAGATGGCGGCAGTAAAACGCATGGAGATGCGTACAGATGATATGCAACGGGAACTGAATGAATTCCTTACAGATTGTATGATAGGCGATATGGCCGTAGGACAGGCCCGTGACATAAGCGCAAAGGAGCGCATCGTTGATGAACTGGAGAGCATAGCTGACAGTGTTTACAGCATGACGCTTCTCTTCGACAGAAAGTTGCGAAAGGGGCTCTCCTTCCATATGGAGGGGCAGGAGGAGTTGGTATCTTATACAGAAATGGTACTTGATTTCCTCCGGTATAACAGTGACTATTTGGCCGGATCCATGAAGGACGAAGGATACAACCATCAGCGCGCAGAGGAGATGGAGGATTCAATAGATACCGTGCGTGTCCGTCTGCGTAAGCGGGCACAGGATGCAATATCGTCCGGTAGCGATGTGCGCGGGCAACTTGTGTTCTTTGATGTTGTACGTCACCTTGAGCACATTGGTGACTACTGTTTGAATATTTCGCAGGCCATTCGCGGACTGTACTGAGGGCGCAGATATTATGCAATCTATACACAAAGATATGTTGGTTAACAACAGAAGAGCCGTTTTGTTCTGTTCCACCATTATGGTGATGCTGATGAGCATCTGTGCTCCTTTTGCCGGGGCATGTAATGTCCCTGTTTTCCGGTACGCACTTGAGCGATGGCCTGTAGCGCCATATCTGGGAATAGTTGTAAGCGAGGGGAAGCTCTCGAAGACGGAAAGCGCCGCATTAAAGCAGTTGAATGAATCCTCGAACGGAAAGAAGGGGACTCTTAACCTCTCTGTTCGCCAGTTTCAAAATAAGGAACTGACGAAGAGCTCCCTGAGCAAATCGATCCCCGTCTCCAAGCCTGGGGAGGCTCGTATACATCTTCTTTTCCCAATGTCTACAGGGATCACAAAGCCTCTCTGGTCAGGGGATCTTACTGCAGAGTCAGTCAAAAAGATCACTGATTCACCATTCCGGGATTCTCTTGCAAAAAAGATCATAGCGGGTGATAGCGGCGTCTTTATCCTGCTTGAATGCGGCGACAAAAAAGTTGATGACGCGGCCGCGGCTATGCTCGATAAGAATCTGGCTGAGTTATCGAAAGTGCTGAAGCTACCTGATGGGGTTGTGGAGGAGGGCGAGGAACCCGGAGATGCTGAGGACTTCGACCCGATCAATCAACTACGCTCTCCGGTTCCATTGAGACTCAATCTGTCTTCGTTACGCCTGTCGCGCAAGAAGAAGGATGAGGTGCTTGTTTCACTGCTGATGAGCATGGAGGATGATTTGGCGGAGTACAAAGGCATGCCGATGGTTTTTGCCGTATATGGTCGTGGCCGCGTTGTTGTGCCACTAATAGGGAAGGGCATAACCACCGATAATCTTGGTGAAATTGCAACTTTCTTAACTGGCCCCTGTTCATGTCAGGTGAAGGCATTGAACCCCGGAGTAGATCTTCTCATGAATTACGATTGGCAGAGTGCCGTTCTGGGTGAGGATTAGAGATGCGTATAGGTTTTCTCTTTTTATGTGAACTTAAGTTTCGATGGAGAGGCTCCCTTCTGGCCTCTGTCGCTGTAGCCGTCGCAGTATTTGCTGCGACGACCGGGCTTTACCTTCTTGATGACTTTGATGCAAAAACCGAGAAAGAGGTGTTAGAGCTTCAGCGCAGAAGCGAAAAGAGGATGGATGCGCTTGAGAATGAGGCCCGCATATTCGCCAAGTCTTTAGGATTTAATATTCTGATTTATAATGAGGCGCAGCGTCTGGAAACATTCCATGCCGATGATCGGAATACACATTATTTGTCTATGGTTCAGGCCAATGCCCTGGCCGATGCAAATATGGAACTGCTTAACCATCATCTCCCTTTTCTGCGCCACCGATATCGCATGGACGCTTTCGGCGGTGATGTGATCATAGCCGGACTTGAGGGGGAGATATATATAAAGAGTAAACGTCAGCTGCCGATAGAGGTGCGCATAGAGCCGGGGCAGGTCCAGCTGGGAAGTAGCGTTGCGCTTCGTATGGAGAAAGCTGTCGGGGATAGTATTCGCATTGGTGACTCTGATTACGAGGTTACCCTGTGCCGCTCTCAACTGGGCACCAAAGATGATATTGTTATATTTATGAACCTTTCAGACGCACAGGACTTACTGGGGCTGAAGGGGAAAATAAGCGGGATACTCGCCTTAAGCTGCAATTGTGCCGCCGGTGATCTGGAACCTATCCGAAACGGTGTTCGTAAGATTGTGCCGGAAGCGCAGGTTGTTGAGTTCACTGTGCGAGCTCAGGCGCGCGCGCGGGCACGCAGAGTGATTGCTGATGCTGCCGCTGCAGAAAAAGCCGACATAGAGAACTCGCGCAAAAACTTCAGGAAGCAGCTGGAACAATTCTCTCTGCTTTTTTCCGCCATCACTGTTGCTGCCGCATCAATCCTTCTATTCTTCCTTTACAGCCACAATGTTAAGGAGCGCAGGCACGAAATTGCCATCCTGCGTACTTTGGGTGTAAACACGATAAGGATCTACTATATATTCTTTGTGAAGGCACTGTTATTAGCTGTTATAGGTGTTCTTGTCGGCTATATAGGCTCGGTTTCCTCCATGGGGCGTCTGGGTGCAGAATCATCATTCACACAACTGTGGGATTGGTGGCTTGCACTTATGCTGCTGCTGTCAGCCTGCTTTGTAAGTATTACCGCCAGTATTATTCCCGTTATTATCGCGGCGCAGCAAGAGCCGGGTACAGTATTGAACGAGGAGGCATAAGTGAGTTTTCTCAACATTCAGGATATATCAAAAAACTACTCCATGGCGGGTGAAAAGGTTTCTGTTCTAAGGAATAATTCACTTGATATGGATTCAGGAAAGATTCATGCAGTCGTAGGCCCCAGCGGGTGCGGCAAAAGCACTCTGCTGATGATTTGTGGCGGGCTCATACAACCTGACAGCGGCAAAATTATGGTAGGCGGAGAACAGCTTTCCGGTTTGCGCTCAGCAGTATGTGCGTCACGCAGGGCAGAGCTGGTTGGGTTCGTATTTCAGCGTTTTCACCTTATGCCGTATCTTAACGTGGAACAGAACATTATGGCAGCCTGCCTGGCTCGCAATGTTGAAGACCCACGCGGACGCTGTGACGAGCTCATACAGAGGCTTGGTCTTTCGCATCGTCGCCTTCATATACCCTCGCGCCTGAGTGCCGGAGAGCAGCAGCGTGTGGCTCTCGGACGGGCGCTTATGAATCGTCCCGGCCTGCTGGTGGCCGATGAACCTACAGGCAATCTTGACGAGGAGAGTTCAAATCAGCTTCTCTCACTGTTTCGTGAATTCACCACTGAAGGTGGATTGGTGATTCTGGCCACGCATGATCGTAATGTGGCATCTTTCGCTGACCGGCTATACACCTACAGCGATGGAAGGTTTCAGCTGTCAGACAAGTGATGCGGTAAAATACGACCCCCTGCCTGTTTCACGAAGAGAGTTGTCCCACTTAATGGTGTTGTTTTGGGGTGTAGAAAAAATGGCACGCCCACGGGGAGTCGAACCCCGCTTACCAGGATGAAAACCTGGTGTCCTAACCGATAGACGATGGGCGTGTAGTTACTGCTAATGCAGTGAAATCGGCGCGTAATATACATGCTGAATGACGTTAGTGCAACATGAAAAATAAAATAAATACGTTTTTTATGGTTAGGTATAAATCCGCGGGGTATGCTGTGCGGATGTTTTATATTTAATAATGATTTGGAGAGATGCGTTGAGAGTATATTTGGTTTTCTCTTTTGTGGCTTTTTTGGCCGTAGGATTTGTTGTTGCAGAGGATGATGAAAAAGATGGTCTTACAGTTACTGGCGCCTTAGGAATTAGCGCTTCACAGGGAAATTCCGAAACACTCAAGCTGAATGCGTCTGCCTCTTCCGTATGGATAGGCAAACCAAATGAATTGCGCAGTGGCATCAGTCTGGCATACGGAGAGGCAAACCCCGAAACATCCGACCCTGAAAGTGACTCCGTAACAGATACTCAAAAAGCTGATGCCTATTTGAATGCACGGCACCTGATAGGAAGCAAGTTTGCGTACCTGAATACTACCCTGCGGCACGATGATGTGGCAGATATCGATTATCGCCTTAATATCGGCCCCGGTGCCGGTATTGTCCTTTATGATAATTCCCATCTGACCCTTAGTATAGAGGGCGGCGTCGGTTACATGTGGGAACAGGTGGCAGGCATCCCGGATCATTATCTGAATCTGCGGGTGGCAGCTAATGCCGCAATCCCCCTCAGTGAGACGTCTTCTCATTGGCTCAGCGCCGAATACGTCTCTAATCCCGACGATTCCGACGTATACCAGCTCGCAGCTGAAGCCGGTCTGCAGGCATCATTAACTGAGCTTATGGGGCTGAGACTTGTATTAAGTGATTATTATGACAATGCACCCGCAGAGGGAAAGAAGCACAATGATATATCTTTTGTGACAGCAATTACCTGGACGCTGTAATGCTATGTTCAGCAGTTGGAATGTGAACTGTTTATGTCGGAGTTAAATAAGGGGAAAGCTATGCGTTTTCGCAGAATAGGTCGTACATATCAGATGTGTATAGATAACGTGTCGGCGCTTGAGCAGGTCTGTGCTCTGGATGATGCACTGTGGATGGCAACCAGCGCTCCGACCTCTGCATTCCGCTGTGATCCTAAGTTCACGGAATATCTCGATACCGATAACAACGGACGCGTAAGGGCAGATGAGGTAAGAGAGGCTATCCGCTGGCTGAGTGTCACCCTGAAAGACTTATCCAGCCTCTTTGATGGAAGAGATTCCCTCTCGCACAATGATATCCGGAGTGACTCCAGGGCAGGGAAAGATATTCTGACAACTATAGAGTTCGTCAGAAAAGCCCTTGCGTGCAGCCCCGATGCAACGCTTGATTTGCGGATGGTTAGAAGGTTCCTGAATCAATGCATGCAGCAACCGCTCAATGGGGATGGCGTAATTGTCCCTGAAGCAGCTCAGAGTGATAGCGTCGCTCTGTACTTGCGTGACATTCTTGCCACAGTAGGTGGAACAGAGGACGCGAGCGGGCGCCCCGGCATTTCGAGCGCTGACATTAAGCGCTTTCAGGGCGCGGTAGAGGACTGGCTCGAATGGAGCAGTGCTGCTTCCAAACCGGAATTCACACCGTTTGGGGACAAAACGGCTTCAATATTCGCTGCATACAGTGTCGTATCACCACTGGTGGAGCACTACTTTGCACTGTTAAAGGTGCGCGATTTTGATGAAAGATCCATACATGCCGTACACGCTGTAGGATGGGATACAGAGGACGTATCAGACCTTGAAAACATTCAGCAGCGGCTGAAGAATCAACTGATAGCCAAGATAAGGGAGGAGGAACTATTGCCGCTTTGCGGGCATGACGTTAATCCTGTTTGGAGACCGTACCTTAAAACTCTACAGCAGGAGGTCTTTCACAACGATGGTGACCCTCTGGAGGAGATAACAGCTGAGCAGTGGTCAGATTTCTGCGAAAAGATCGCACCTGTGGCTGCACATATAGCCGCCCGTCGAGGTGACGCTGTGGCTAAGCTGCCTCTTGAACGGCTGGTTGAGTGGCGCAAGGGAGATGCCGCTAAAGATTCCTATGTAATCATAGACGCCGATGCGGCTGTTGCGAAGCGGCTTGATGAGGTCTATCTGCTTGAAAAATTGCTGTTATATCATGCCAATATCGTCAGGTTTCTGAATAACTTCGTCTCTTTTACTGAACTTTATGCCATAGATCGCCTTGCTCTTTTCGAGGTCGGCAGTGCTGTTATAGATGGTCGGTGGTTCCGTTTCACCATGAAGGTGGAGGATGTGAAGAAACATGCCGAAACAGCAAAAAGCAGCAACCTGTTTATCGTTTACATGGAGGTCGTAGGCAACTCTGGGGAAGCACCTTTCTATGTGGTTTCAGCGGCGACATCCGG
Organism: uncultured Lentisphaerales bacterium; assembly: GCA_964485765.1. Classification (GTDB taxonomy): domain Bacteria; phylum Verrucomicrobiota; class Kiritimatiellia; order RFP12; family CAZAKU01; genus CAZAKU01. The sequence goes on along the minus strand of CAZAKU010000311.1, from coordinate 573 downwards.
AACACGCGGAAATATCTGTGTTGGCAAGCGAGGTCTGTTTATCGATACAGAGGGCAGGGAGTACGGTGCCAGAGTAATAAACATCATTGAGAATCCTATCAGCCTTGGCGAGGCACTGGCGGTCCCGTTCATACGCGTCCGTGATATGCTGGTTGGGAAAATTGAGTCGTTCTCAAGCAGTTCAGAAACCGCGCTTGTCGGCGCGGCCAGCTCCTTGTCAGATTCAGCACCTGCAGCGCCGAAGCAGCAGAACCAGCCTCCTTCGGGCGGATCAAACTCGAGTAATCTACTGATTGGGTTGAGTGTTTCGGTCGCGGCATTAGGCTCCGCAACTGCCTTTATCGCAAAGACATTTGGAGGGATGACTGCCGGGGCGCGTATAGCCGGTTTGTTTGGTGCGGCCCTTGTCGTTATTCTGCCGGTATCTCTCGTTGCATGCATGAAACTGGCTCGTCAGGACTTAAGCGCTTTCCTGGAGGCCAGTGGATGGGCAGTAAATGCGAGAATGCGGCTGAATCGTCCGTTGCGAAGGCTGTTCACATATCGCCCTGCTTTCCCCGATGGGGCACAGGG
>CAZAKU010000310.1:0-3580 GCA_964485765.1 uncultured Lentisphaerales bacterium | reverse complement strand
GTACTGTCACATCCTGCAGCAGGGTTATGGTTGTTATGGTCATATCCCCTCCGCCATCTTCATCAGGCACATTGAATGTGCCCAGAACGTCAATACGGTCGTTGGGTTGCACCATTCCGCTTACCGATGCTGCTCCGCTTACCGATATGGAGATCGCACGCATACCCTCTGTGATGGTTTCTGAGAGCCCCTCATTGCGTGACTTCCCGCCCTCTATGCTTGACCAGAATATAGGTTCTCCCGCAGGGATAGGAAGAAGCGTTTTCCGCCCGAGGATATATTTTGCTTCATCCAGACTAACGTTGCTACCGCCTATCTGAGTGCGGTAAACACTCTTTACCTGAATGTTTGCGGGGGTGTTTCCTGCTTTTGCACGCAGAGTGACTCCCTTTGGCAAGTCCCCTTTTGCTATCAGGATATCAACGCGTTCGGCGCCCCGTTCTATTTCGTTGATCTTTTCTTGAATCTCTGCTTCCCGGCTGCGGAAATGATTTGCAGAGATTACGAAGGCAATCAGTCCGGCCAGAAGAGATATAACAGGGACAATCGCCTGTTTGATGATCACGCTGCGACGGTTGATTGGGGTATCACCCTGAGGGGCTGAGTCGTATGTGTTTGGTGTCATTTCAGTTTCTTGCCATTTATAATTATTCTTTTAAAAGTAATATCACGGAGAGCGCCTGTATCTGCCATGAGACTACTCTACACCTTGTCTCTTGTGCAATACCGTAATGCGTGTTGCTTCGCCTGGCTTCCCGGGTGGAGCAACATAAACCAGGCATGTTTTGTTATCTTTGAAATACATGCCGAGCGAATACGAGGCTCCCGGCAGTGCGGGAGACCAGCCTGCTGAGTGGAGCTGGCTGTCGAGTGTGAACCGGACCTGGTCGGGGTTAACCCCGTCTATTTCGGAGATGCAGAGAGCCGCGTTGGTCCGATGGTCAACCATAGTGAGTGTGATCTTTGATTGCGGGTAGTGAGGCATCTCCTCAACAGGGGGCAGGGCCGGCGGGGCAGGGGGCGTGCCATCTGTGGAGATCACAAAGATATTTGTCATATTCTTGCCGGCAGGGGAGACCAGAACTTTAAGAGTTTTTCGTCCCTCCTTTACTGTGGCTATGCCCGGCTGTTCAAGTCCGATTGATTTGCCTACCTTTTTCATGAGAGTATTCGGGGCTTCATCAAAGCCGAAAAGCTCGACGCTGCCTGCCGCGCCGTTTATCTCTACCGGCGCACTGTACCCCAATACCCCTCCATGAACTTTCAGCCTGTTGCCAAGTTCTCCCTTTATACGATAAACAACGGTTGCATCAGATGTGGTGCAACAGCTGATAAGCGTTAGAGAGAAGAGCAGTCTGGCAATCCTGTTCAATAAAAGAGGCGCTTTTTCGGAGGTCACTTAGTAAATCCCTCCAAGTTTGGGGATCCATGCCTCAACTCTAAGCGTTATCTCATCTTTTCGATATGCCCAGTCGCGTATCAGGTCGTCGTCGATTGGGATCACCTCTTCATTCTCTTGACTTACAAGGTCGAAGTGCTCGGTCGGTGTAAGGTTGTTGCGAAAGTCGGGGATACTTGAGTTAAGGGAGCTATCGAGCAGAGCCCATCCCTCGTCACTATTAGACGTCTTGTTGATGATTTTGCCGAGCAGGGCTGCTGTGTCTCCGGTTTCGGCTTCATCGTCAGCTGTATGGCGTTCTCCATCCACCCCTTCGTTCCAGTCTGTGATATATTCGGGGCTGTCGGAGAGGGCTATGGGGTTAAGAGCCTTTTCGCCTGCATTACCACGGGTTTCGGCGAGCATTTCGGAGTGGGTCATATACAGGGGAATAAGCTGTACCAGTCCGCTGACAAGCAGAACGACGACCATCATTCCGATGGTGAGTTCAATCATCGCCTGTCCCGCGTTTCTTTCGCAGCGAGGCGTATCTGTTTTTAGATTGATCATTATCCTAGTGTCCCCGGCGGGTATCACCGCCGTCGTCGCCGCCACCGCCGCCGCCACCGCCACCGCCGCCTCCCGCCGGGCTCTCGCACTTGTCTGAATAGAGATTCAGCCATGCAATTCCTGACTGCCGGAAAGAGCGTTGCTCCCATGTCCTGAGCTGGGCGCAGTAGTAGCAGCCCGATTTCAGTGCCGCAGTGCCGTTATCCATGTACGGAGGCAGGTGTGAGTCGGTATGGAAGCGCCACTCCAGATCGAATGCTCCGCCGCCGCCTCCGGATGATGCGTCGACAGGGATAAGCCGTATGTCACGATACGCGGGCACTACCATATTGAGCGATGTCGGCAGCATTTCATCCTCGAGATACCCAAAAGGTTTTGCGGCAGCTGTCCAGAGTATTTGGTCGCCGCTGCCTCCCCCTTCCTGAGAGGGTGATATTCTGTCGAGCCCCGCCAGCACACGGGTGACGGCATCAGCGCCCGAGTAGTTGTATTGCGGTTTTACAGGCCCGACGAGTGGGAAGGGGTTGCTTCCATAAACATCAATGGCACTCCAACTCCCCCAATTATTCCCGTATACATACCAGGTGGCGACGGTTTCTGTCAGGTTAGTGTTGTTTCGCAAGCCGCTCTCCAGTCCCTGCTCACTTGCTGCATCGCTCAGATCCCGGAAAGATGTTATGTCGATTAACGCTACCCTGAGTGGTGCCAGACCCAGTCCGAAATACTCGCAGTTGGTGTAGGGCCTTCTTTCGAGAGGCGGCAGGTCGTTCCACCAGCAGGGGGAAAAGTTTCGGTAGCTTTCAAGCAGTGACGGCGCGTGGTTGTAAAACCAGCACCAGTTCTGTGCGGCCACAGCGTCGTAGAAGCTCTTGCTGAGGAGGGTATGGCTGCTTCCGCGATCGGTATAGTAGCTGGCATTATCAGGTGCTGCCGCGACCTCTTCGGTTGCGACGGCGCGTATCATATCGGCATACTCCTGCCATGCGCCGGGGTAAGGTTCAGGGAACAGCATGCCTGATCCGGTATAAGTGTCGTAATCCTCTACCTCGTCGGCATGGCGGTTCAGCTCTTCGGTGAAGTCATCATTGGCGAAAATATGGTTGTTTTTGGCTGCGATCTGCGATGCAACCAATGCCGTCATGGGTCCGGTAAAACAGAGGCGGGCCTGTACATCGGCAATTGTGTTTGCCGCAGCGGCGTCGTCGTTGCATAGGGCAACGGCCTGCATAATGTTAAGTTCCCCTACAAGATTCAGAGTCAGTGCCTGAAAACGTGCGGCTGCTAGGGCAGCTGAATCACCGGCGGTGGTGCTGCGCGATTTTATGTGAAGGATCCGGTGTAGATCCATAACCCAGAAAAGTATAAGCGCCAACGCGACGAGGACCATCATAAACAATACGATGGTCTGTCCTCGGCGGTTCTCCTTGATTCGGCGCATAATCATAACGTTTTTGTCACCAATTCAGATCCCTGAGATACAGAGAATAGTGATTCTCTATCACATGCTCTCCCTCAATGGTAACTGTTGATCCCCGCTGGTTATCGTCAAGGGGAGTATATAACCAGTGCTTAACGTCGACCATCAGAGGGTATTCCTGTTCAGCATTTACAGTGATCGTGTCCTGCATCTCG